>NZ_JBHSHC010000118.1:0-16959 GCF_042652925.1 Effusibacillus consociatus | reverse complement strand
GGTAACTACAAACCCCCACAGTGGACTTTCACCACCTAGTTAATCGCCATGCGTGGCGCACAAGAAAAAAGGAACACCCTACCGGTGTTCCAGTGTAAGCGGGTTACGCATATCGGATCTTTTTTACAGCAACTGCACCGATCAAGAAGGCGATCAAAACCAATACAATCGTTCCGCCAGGAGCAAGATCCAGATAAAACGAGGCGATTAAACCGCCAAGGATGCCAGCTAGGGAGATAACGAGCGATATGCTGATCAGATTTCGGAAACTTGCAGCAACCTGCATAGCGGCTGCCACCGGTATCACGATCAGTGAAGATACGAGTAAAACTCCGACTATTCGGATAGAAACGGAAACGATTAAAGCGGTCACCATCATATAGAAAGAGTTGAGTACAAACCCGTTGACCCCTTTGAGTTGAGCATGTTCCTCATCAAACGACATAGCGAACAGTCTTTTGTAAAAAATCGCAATAAATAAAATTGCGCCCGCGGCCACACCCGAAATCAGCCATAAGTCCGCTTCCTTTACTGCCACAATACTTCCGAACAAATAACTGAAAACATCAAGATTGAACCCTCTTCCCAGTCCAATCAGTACAACTGCAATTGCGAGTCCGGCAGACAGGACGATCGCAATGGATATTTCTCCGAACGTCTTATATGCCTTGCGCAGTTGTTCAATAAAAAGTGCTCCCAGAAAGGCAAACACCATCGCCATCAGTATGGGGTACACACCCATTAGCATTCCGGCCGCTACACCAGCCAGTGAAACATGCGCCAACGTATCTGCTACTAATGACAATCGTCTAACTACAAGAAAAGAACCGATTAACGGACACATAATTGCGATTAAAACCCCTGCCAGCATCGCACGGATCATAAAGTCGTACTGAAAAATCTCAAACAAACGGTACTCCTCCTTTACCCGTGATGATGATGGACAAGAGACACCTCATGGCCATAGGCACTTGACAAATCCGCAATTTCCAAGAATTCTTCCGGACTCCCGTGATAATGCAGGGTCTTGTTAATACAAGCTACCTTGCCGACTTTATTGCTGATTGTTCCGATGTCATGAGATACAATAACCAAAGTAATGCCATGTATCTTGTTCAATTTGTCCAAAAGGTCATAAAATTGGCCCTGTGCATCTGCATCAACACCCTCGACAGGTTCATCAAGAATCATCAATTGCGGATTTCCCACCAACGCTCGCGCAATAAACACACGCTGCTGTTGACCACCCGATAAGTCCCCAATCTTCCGATTTTGAAAATCCTGCATTCCCACAAGCTCAAGCGCTTGAAGTACTTTTCGTCCCTTTTCCTTTCGGTTTAGCCACCAACTGCCTTTTTCCCCGAGAAGTCCTGTTTCCACCACTTCCGTCACCGTAGCAGGAAAATTGGAATTAAAGGAAGAGGCCTTTTGCGAAACATAGCCGATTTTATTCCATTCCTTAAACTGGGGAAGAGGTCGCCCGAATAATGAGACGACCCCTTGAGTGGGACGCAACAGTCCCAACATCAGCTTTAAAGCGGTTGACTTGCCGGCACCGTTGGGACCAATGATCCCCAAGAAATCTCCTTCACAAACTGCCAGATTCAAATCCTGTACGGCCAAGTGATCTCCGTATTGGAAAGATACGCCTTTTAATTCAACAACCGGATTGGTTTCCATATTAGTTCCCCAATGCTTTCACTAGATTTTTCAGGTTCTCTTTCATCTTCGAGATGTAGTCCTCACCTTTTTTCAGTTCCTCTTCCGTGAGTCCTTCAATTGGATTAAGGACCAGTGTCTGTGCACCAATTTCTTTTGCCACAGTTTCTGCTACTTTTGGCGAAACCAATGTTTCGAAGAAAATATATTTCACATCATGTTCTTTGGCTTCCTTTACAATTTCGGCCATAGCTTTCGGACTCGGTTCTGCATTCGGTGCAAGCCCCATAATCGGAATCTGTTCCAAACCGTAACGTTTTGTCAGGTAGCCAAATGCCGCATGGGTAGTAACCACTTCTTTTTTCTTTACCTTGGCAAGTTCGGTTTCAAACTCTTTGTGAAGTGCCTCCAGTTTACCCTTATACTCTTTTGCGTTTGCTTCAAACTTGTCTTTATTTTTGGAGTCTGCTTTAACGAGAGCATCTGCGATCAATTCAACCTGTTTTTGGGCGTTGACCGGATCCAGCCAGAAGTGCGGATCATATTCGCCGTGCTTGTGCTCATCTTTATGTTCATCTTTTTTCTCGTCTTTGTGCTGATCATTATGCTCATGCTCGAGGTCTGCGGCTTTCAACAGTTCGACTCCCTTACTTGTATCGACCACTACTAGCTTGGATTTGTCTACACTTTCCAACACTTTCTCAATCCAAGGTTCAAAACCGGCACCGTTATACAACAACACATCCGCTTGGGAGATTGTTTTCATATCTTTTGCAGTAGGCTCCCAATCATGCGGCTCGACCCCTGCCGGAACAAGATTGTGCACTTCGACAGCATCCTTACCGACATTTTTGGCAAAGTCCGCTAACGGATAGAAGCTTGCCACAAGCCGTATCTTGTTTGTATCTTGAGGTGCAGGTGCCGCCTTTTGGGTTGCGGTTGAACAGCCGACCGTCAGCGCCAGTAAAGAACCCAACGCCAGTGAAGTATATACCTGTTTAAAAACTTTATTCACTCTAATTTCCCCCTAGTAGATAACCCTAAATCGTAATCCATCAGATTTACTACAAAAATAGTATATATCTCGATTAAGGCAAACGTCAATAGAAATCGTAACAAATACGATTTAGAAGCATTAGGATAATACGTTACTTTAGAGGGAAATTTAGTTATCACATATGGGAAGTTTACTTTGCCGGCTGACACTCGCCGCAATATCCATAGATCTCAAATTTGTGTCCGGTAATTGTGAATTGCTCCGGCTGCCCTAACATTGCATCCAATGGACATGACCTGATATGACGTGCTTTACCGCATGATAGGCAGATTAAATGATGGTGATGCTCGTCTGTTGAACAACGGAAACGGTAAATGCGTTCTCCACCAAGCTCTGTCGCCTCAAGAATGTCCATTTTTTCAAACAACGTCAGATTGCGATAAATCGTATCATAGCTTAATCCAGGATATTCGTCCTGCATGTATTCGAGCAAATCTTTCGCCGATAAGTATCGGTTTTCCCGGTCAAAGATGCGGATCATCTTCTCCCGTTTCCCTGTATATTTGTACCCTTTATTTTTTAACAGCTGCAGTGCCTGCTCAACAGTCATTGTCGTTCACCTCTAGTGCTTATTATATCACTACGCGAAAATAAAACGAAATTATTATTATTTAACCAACAACAAATGTCCCAGCCATTTTCGGACTGGGACATTTTGTTACCGAAGAGATTAACGCACTTGGATTAAAAGCCCGTACATTTTCTACGGTTGCTTCAGGGGCATCTCCCTTGACGGTATGTCAACCTGTTTTTTCATTTTTGTTTCACTCCAACTGGAACGACCGCTTCACAAGCTTTTAACTTGCGTTTTAACTCTTTCTCATCTAATCCCTCATAAATCATCACGGCGAAAGGTTTGAAGTCTCCAACTACAAAGGCCCTGGAAACGGGCGTAGAGGGAACATGGTGAAACTCGGTCAATAATCCATTCTCTGCGTCAATATAGAAACCTTTTGCTCGCAGGACATTTGCCGGAAGGTGATATAACAGCTCGTACATCTTGTCCGGATTGACCGGAGCCTCAAACTCATAATAAAGAGTTTCCAGATTCCCGAAACTGGTGGGTTTTTGTTTCACAGTAGATGTAACTTTACCCACTTTTCGTCTGGTAAAACTCTTGGGTTTTGCCTCAACCCGTACCTTCTGTTGGTGGGTTTCGATTTCAAATAACTTCGAAGGATCCATATTCCCGTTTAGAACTTGGAAAATGGGGGCCTTTGGGTTTAACTCACGCAATACTCGTTCCAAGTGGTCGATATTCTCCAGCGATACCAAGTCTGTTTTGGACATTAGCAAAACATCGGCCTGCTGCACCTGCTCCAGCATAGTTCTTTCATTAACGGTCATTTCTGACGAAGACGAAGTCGTGAAGGGAAACCAAGCTGCACTTACCATAGTAAATACTCCTGCTAACCTTATTCGATCCTGGAGTTCAGGCTCGAGCAATCTCTCCACAATATCCACAGGACTGGCGACACCGGTCGTTTCAAGAAATACTGTGTCCGGACCATAACCATCGATCAGTCTGAGGAGCGAGTCCTTAAGACTGCCTTGCAAGGTGCAGCAAATACATCCATTCGGCAGATCGACTACAGGAACCTCTGATTCCTGAAGCAGCAATGTGTCTACGCTCACCGACCCGAACTCGTTCATCAACACAGCCGGGCGGCGGCCAGCAGCTTTCAAATAACCGAGCAAAGGTTTCAAAAGGGTGGTTTTACCTGCTCCTAGATAACCTGTGAGTATGTAAACGGGAATAGGTTTGGTCATCAGATATTCCTCCTAAATTGTAACCATTACGATTTATCAGAGACAAGTATATAAAAGATTGATATTGATGTAAAGTCAACGGTGGCTCGCACACCGGTTGATGCTATATAATAATGGCAAATATATCCCCTCCGGGGGGATAGGATAACAATTAAGGAGAGATACTCGTGAGTTCTCATCGACTACCTGAGGTTGTCAGCCGCCTCTCAAAGATTGAAGGGCATGTTCGTGGAATTAAGAAAATGGCTGAAGACGGGCGAAGCTGCGAGGAACTGCTCTTACAAATCAGTGCAATAAAGTCAGCCATTACCAACGTGGGAAGGGTGATATTGGAGGACTACCTGGAAGATTGCGTGGTTGATGGAATACGCAAGCAGTCTGACCGGGAAACGGTGGAGCGGATGAAAAAAGCTTTGGAGAAGTTTATCTAGGGGGCATGAGATATGAGTACACCCGCTATCTCAGAAAAAACAGTCAGCGCGACATGGTTAAATATTTGGGATCGGCACGGATCCGCGATTGTTACGACTCTCTGCTTACTATTTATCGTTCTTGCTTGGTTTTCCGGCAAATATGGAAACCCTTCATTGGAAATCCCCTTTTATCTCCTTGCCTACATCATAGGAGGTTATCAAAAAGCCTGGGAAGGTTTACAAACCCTTATCAAAGAACGGGAGCTTGATGTTGACCTTCTTATGGTAGTCGCTGCTGTCGGTGCGGCAAGTATCGGATTCTGGCTGGACGGGGCAATCTTGATCTTTATCTTCTCTTTAAGCGGGACATTGGAAACTTACACGATGGAACGAACAAATAAAGACATTCGCTCCATTATGAAACTTCGTCCTGAAGAAGCACTCGTTCTGCGAGGAACCACAGAGCGACTGGTCAAAATAGAGGCCCTTCAAAAAGGGGATCTGGTAGTAGTAAAACCAGGGGAACGGATTCCCGCAGACGGTATTGTACAGAAGGGATATTCTGCGGTCGATCAGTCCTCTATCACCGGAGAATCACTTCCGGTTGACAGATCACAAGGGGATGAAGTATATGCGGGGACGATCAACGGGCAAGGGGCTTTGGTAATCGAAGTAACCAAGCCTGCGGAAGCAACCTTGCTTGCCAGGATTATTCGCCTGGTACAAGAAGCACAAAGTGAAATGCCTCCAACTCAATTGTTTGTCGAACGGTTTGAACGGATGTATGCCAAGGTGGTTGTGGTTGGTGCGGTGGTTCTGATGGTCACGCCCCCCTTCCTTCTTGACTGGACATGGAGTGAGACCATCTATCGGGCCATGATCTTCCTTGTGGCAGCCTCACCTTGCGCCCTTGTGTCCTCCATTATGCCGGCCGTATTGTCTGGAATATCAAATGGAGCACGAAAAGGAATCTTGTTTAAAGGCGGAGTACATTTGGAAAAAATGGCCGGAATCAAGGTAGTCGCCTTTGACAAGACAGGTACACTTACGGAGGGAAAACCAAAGGTTACGGACATCATTTCCTTTCAGGGAAACAATGAAGACGAGTTATTACGTATCACCGCTTCTCTTGAAGCTCTATCCGAACACCCAATCGCAAAAGCCATTGTGGGAACAGCTAAAGATCGGGGTCTGCAGCTGGATCAGGCTTCCCATTTGCAAGCCCTGCCAGGATTGGGGATCACCGCGATGCTCAACAATCAGGAGTACCGGATCGGAAAAATTGACCTGTTGAATTATGGGTTTCTGTCGGAAGATCGGCAAAAGCTCGTGCAAACTCTGGAGCAGCAAGGAAAGACCATTATATTCATAGAAACCGGGGTTGAGCTGCTTGGCATCCTGGCGATTCAGGACACTTTGCGCCCTCAGTCAAGGACGACAGTTGAAACACTGAAACAAATGGGAATTAAAGTAGTCATGCTAACTGGAGACAGTGCTTCCACTGCAAAGGTGATTGGAGAGGCGACCGGAGTCGATGAAATATACGCCGAACTTCTCCCGGAACAGAAAATGCAGATTGTAAAGAATCTAACGGAACAATATGGAAAAGTGGCCATGGTGGGGGACGGTGTGAATGATGCTCCTGCGCTGGCCGCTGCTTCGATGGGAATCGCCATGGGGGGCTCCGGAACCGATGTAGCGCTTGAAACCGCCAGCATCGTGCTCATGTCGGACGATATTTCCAAGGTTCCTTATGCCATTACACTCGGACGGCGCACAAGCAGAGTCATCAAACAAAACCTGACCCTTGCAATAGCAATGATTGTTGTACTTGTAACAGCCAATTTTTTGGGGACTGTAAACCTGCCATTAGGAGTCATTGGGCATGAAGGGAGTACCCTTGCCGTGATCATCAGTGGTTTACGCTTACTCCGGTGAAAGTCACTTTAACTTGACGCAGTGGGCCTATCCGGGATCGACTTTTCGAGATTGGCAGGCTGAACTTAAAATCGGTTGCCTGCCATGTTTTTAAAAACAATTGCGCCCAGCAAAAACGCCAGCAATACCAATACAATTGTTCCGCCCGGAGCAAGATCCAAATAATAAGAGGACCCGAGCCCGGTAAGTATTCCTGTGAGTGCAATACCGGTTGCAACAAAAAGCAGATTCCGAAAACTGTTCGCCACCTGCATCCCGGCCGCCACAGGAATGACTATCAGCGACGAGACCAGTAAAACGCCAACAATTCGAATGGCCACGGAAACGATGAGAGCAGTCATCAACATGAACAAAAGATTTAACATGTACACATTAACGCCTCTTAATTGAACGTGTTCTTCATCAAAAGAAAGAGCAAACAATTTCTTGTAAAATGCTGCAACCAGAACAATTGTCCCTGCCGTCACTCCCGAAATCATCCATAGATCCCTTTCTGTTACCGCAACAATACTCCCAAACAGATAGCTCAAAACGTCAACATTAAAGCCTTTCCCCAATCCAAACAGTATAACAGCAATGGCTAAACCTGTAGAATGTACAACAGCAATTGATATTTCCCCAAAAGTCGCATACGCCTTGCGCAACCGTTCTATAAAAAACGCCCCGCTAAAAGCAAATAACATAGCCGTCAGAATCGGATACAATCCAAACAGCATTCCGGCTGCCACGCCAGCAAGCGAAGCGTGTGCCAGTGTGTCCGCTACTAAAGACAACCGCCTAACAAGTAAAAAAGAACCGATTAGCGGACATATGATGGCAGTCAGAATTCCCGCAAGTATGGCACGAACCATAAAATCAAACTCAAAAATTTCCAGCAAACTCCTTCTCCCCTAAATCGTAATTAATCCTATTTGCAAGACCTAGTATAGAACCTGGAGTTTCTAGCCGTCAACATAAATCGTAATAATTCCTGTTTTTAGGAAAAGAGGCTGACCGCTGAATGGTTGATTATTTGATTGCGGTCCGGCTCAACTTGGGAAGATATGCCCATAGCGCTAACTCGCCGCCAACCACACTTCTCCCATGGCAGCACCTTGGGCGGTGAACAAAGTGATAACGGTTAATAGACAAACAGTCCGAATGAAAAGATCTCGATTGACACGCAGCATATTGACAAGAGGAGCATAGGGAAAAGCCCCCGATAAACTCCAGCAGCTCTCCTTGACCTGTCGATCTGCAACAATGATCAAAATACCTATTACTGCTGCGCTGATCTCAGCTATCAGGCTTGCTACCGCAACACCGCCTATATTCATATGAAAGACCGCAACAAAAACAATATCGAGAACGATATTCAAAAGATTCATAAACACTTGCAAAAACAAAGCCATCCGAACCCTCGCGATGCCCATCAACCAGCCCAAAATGGCATAATTCACCAAAGCGAATGGGGCTCCCCAGATCCGAATGTCAAAATACTGCGCCGCAAATGTTTTTACATTGTCAGTCGGATCGGTTAACAGCATTGCTGGGTATTGAATCGGGTTTTGGAACAAGATGAACGTCAAGCCAAATAATACGGCGAGTACCAGGGGACGTATCAAAGACATGAAAACTTCTGATTTGTCATTTGCTCCAAAAGCCTGTGCGCTAAATCCAGATGTACTGACACGTAAGAAACCCAGCAACCAATAAAGGGTATTGAATATCAGTGATCCCACTGCAACACCGCCAATATAGGCAGGGTCAGGCAATTGTCCCACCACAGCCGTATCTACCGCCCCTAGTAAAGGCGTTGACAAGGTAGACACAATCAGAGGGACAGCCAATGCAAGAAATTCAGCATGACTCATCGGGGGTTTTGTTCGTGGCAAGCTGGATATTTCAGTTCTCATTGGAGATCCCCCTTAACTGGTCGATAGAGCGATTTTTTTATTATGTGCATGAGGTCACTATAACACGGCAGCCTCTACCATCTGGCGGGTATAGACCTGCCGCTCAGACGAAAACAGTTCTTCCGAAGTGAATAAGTCGACCAAATTCCCATTCTTCAAAACGGCAATGCGATCACTCATGAATCGGACGGAAGCCATGTCATGGGAGATCAACAAATAGGACATGTTGAATTCGTTCCTCAGTTCTTTCAATAGATTCAAGATTTGCGCCTGAATCGACACGTCTAAACTGGATGTTGGTTCGTCGCAGATGAGCAGCTTGGGCTGCAGGCTAAGCCCTCGCGCAATCGCCACACGCTGCCTCTGCCCTCCGCTGAGCTGATGCGGGTAACGATCCAGCAGTTCCTGGCCAAGTCCGACCCTGTCAAGCAGTACAGCGGCCATTTCCCGCTTCGAATTCCTGACTTCACTCAAAAAGGCTGGAGTCACATCCGGATAATTCTCAAGAGGTTCGATGACCGCCTTCCAGATTGGCAACCGGGGGTTTAAAGAGGCTGTCGGATCTTGAAATACGACCTGTACGTGCTTTCGGGCATCCCTCAATGAGCGTCCTTTCAGAGTGTGGAAATGCACCCCATTCAGAATGATTTCTCCCCGGTCCGGCCTCTCAAGTCCGAGGATTAGCTTGGCCAGCGTACTTTTGCCGCTGCCGCTTTCTCCAACCAGCCCCAGACATTCGCCCTCCCCAACCGTAAACGAAATGTCTGTCAATGCCTTGACGTCAGCAGAATACGACTTGCTGATTTGTTTGACCTCCAGCAGCGTCTTCATTGTCTGGTTCTCCTCCCGCAGTCAAAATATGGCAAGCAGCCGAGTGATCTTCCCCCATAGGCTTCATAACGGGCGCCTGAGCACACTCTTCTATTCGAGAAGGACAACGAAGCGCAAACGGACAGCCCTGACCGGCAACCGCTCCCGGCTCCCCGGGAATCGTAGTCAGTTTCTCAGGTATACGCCCCGTAAGCAGGGGCCTCGCCTGCAGCAGCAGCTGTGTATATGGATGCTGAGGGTTGTGGCGGACACTCTCCGTCGGCCCCGTCTCAATTATTCGTCCTCCGTACATGACAGCCATTCGGTCGGTTCGCTTCAACACATGAGTCAAGTCGTGAGAAATTAAAAACACAGCGCAATTCGTTTCCTTTTGCAGGTCTACCAGTAAATCCAGCACTCGCTCACCGGTCAACACATCCAGAGCGGTTGTTGGCTCATCCGCAATGATAAGCGACGGCTTCATCATCAACGCAGCGGCCAATGAAGCACGCTGCAGTTGGCCCCCGCTCAACTGAAACGGATAGCTGTTAAACGCTCGTTTAGCCGGAAGTTTTACCCGCTGCAGCCATTCGAGCGCTATTTCCTTCGCTTCCTTGAAGCTGACCTGCTCGTGACTGCGAATCGTTTCCACGAGCTGCTTGCCAATTTTCACAATTGGCGTGAAGCTGCCCTGGTAATTCTGAAACATATAGGCGATCTCCTTGCCTCGAAGACGCCTTTTCTCCTTTTCCGACAAGGATCCTAAATGGATGCCACTGAGATAAATATTACCTGCCGTTACCTGGAGGGATTTGGGCAGCAAGTCCAGGACGGCAGTTGCCGTCACGCTTTTTCCGCTCCCGCTTTCCCCCACAAGACCTAGCATTTCCCCGGGACGTACCGACAGATCGATACCTTGCACCAGTTCGTTCAAAACTTTGCCTTTGTCACTAACTGCTGCAATGGTCAGATCCGAAATTTGCAAAACAGGAGCCATGGGGCTGGTGAAGTTATCCACCCGCACAGCTTTCCCTTCCGTTAGATGATCGACCACCGTTATAGACATAGGGCACCCCCCTCACAGCTTTTCGGAGATTAATCCGCCTATTGACTCTTTACATCCAGTGCATCCCGAAGCCCATCGCCGATCAGGTTGCAGGCCAGGACGACCAATAGAATGGCGATTCCCGGATAAACCATCAGTTCCGGTACGGTTTGAAAATAAGGCCTGCCGTCATTCAGCATTGCCCCCCATTCCGGTGCCGGAGGTTGGGCTCCCAGACCGAGAAAGGAGAGCGAGGAAATCGTAAGGATCACCTTGCCAACATCCAATGCAGCGAGGACGAGCACCGGCGACACGATCTGCGGCAGTAAATGCCGGCGCAGCAGCTTCCAAGTGCTGCAGCCGCCTACTCTAGCCACCATCACATACTCTTTTTCCCGTTCTGACAGAACAATCCCCCTGACAACCCGGGCGTATCCCATCCACTTTACCAGCACAACCGCCAACATCACGTTCGTCAAACTTGGCCCTAGAAAACCTGCCACAGCAATCGCCAGAATAAACTCAGGAAATGCGCTAAACCCATCCACGAAACGCATCGTAACCGCATCCAATCGTCCGCCTATATAACCGGATAATAGTCCCACAGGAATGCCTATCAAGATCACGGTGATAATTACAAGGGCTGTAATGCCAAGCGTCTCTTGCGAACCGGCTGCGATCCTGGAAAATATACATCGTCCCATATGGTCCGTTCCAAGTGGATACTGCAGGCTGGGAGAAAGCAAGCGCTCCCCCATATTCACCGTAAGCGGATCATTTGGCACCAGATAGGATCCGATCAATGTTACCAGAACAATAAGCGCCATAAGAATCAACCCGATCAGCAGCATTGGCTGGGAAATCAGCTTCCGTAAACCACTTCGGGCAACAGGTCTCCTTACCTCGACTGAGATTGAATTCATTGTAACGCCCCCTTACGACCAAGCCGGATCCGGGGATCGATCAGACTGTATGACAAATCAACCAGCAGGTTCATCACGACGACAAAAACGCCGGTGAGAAGCACATATCCCTGTATAACCGGATAATCGCGTCCAAAAATCGCCTCCAGTGCCATACTGCCCAGTCCCGGCCAGGAGAACAGCGTTTCGATTACAACAGAACCGGCCAGCAGGTTGCCAATGTTCATCCCGAATACTGTAACAACCGGCAGCAATGCCGCCCGGAAAGCATGGAGCGATAGGACCCGCCACTCCGCAACCCCTCTTGCCCTTGCTGCACGAATATAGTCCTGGGACAGGCTCTCGAGAAGTCCCGTCCGCAATAATCGGGCATATACAGCGGCCATAGAGAAGCCTAATGTCAAGGACGGAAGTATCATCTGGGAGAAAGTCCCTTTCCCCATGGAGGGCAGCAGCTGCAGCTTATATGCGAAAAAGTAAATCAGCAGCAGCCCCAACCAGAAACCGGGGATGGAAGCGCCGATCAGGGCAAGCATCCGACTCACCTGATCAGGCCATCTCCCCGGATAACGGGCGGCAATCGTTCCAAGCGGAACGGAAATCAACAGCATGACCACAAGACCTCCTGCTGTCAACTGGATGGTTGTCGGCAGCCTCCTCATCATTTCATCCCATACCGGCTTGCCATTGGCGTATGATTTGCCGAGATCGAGCCGGAGCACCCCGGACATCCATTGTCCGTACTGAACGAGCAGCGGCCGGTCGAAGCCAAGATCTTGGCGGAGCTTGGCTTCGTCAGCCTTGGTCACCATGAGTTCATCAGCTCGTAAAATCGACAAGACCGGATCCCCGGGAGCGAGCTTCATCAAGGTGAAAGTCGATACCGAGAGGAGCAGCAAAACGATCATCAACTGAAGAAGACGCTTTTTAACGAGCTGCAGCACTTTATTTCACGTCCATCGTATGCGTGAACATGTAGTATTCTTCCGCACCCGGCGTCCATCCGACGACACGCTTGTTTATCCCTACAATGATGTTTGGGTACACTGCAAAGCTTTGCAGCACTTCCTTATTAATGACGGCAACAGCATCCTGAGACAACTGAACCCGTTTGTAATTATCGCCCGTCCCATTCAATTGTTTGATAATGTCGTTCAGCCTGGAATTGTTGATTTTACCTTGATTCAAGGATCCCTCCGGGATGAACGCGGTGTTCAGGTAGAAACCGCCGTCACCACGCGGTGCAGTCAGATTGCTGTAGGTAACCATATCCCAGTCCTTGTTTTCTTTGAGATAGCTATCGACCTTCTCAACCGTTTTGATGTTTATTGTCACTCCTGCTTTGGCAGCATCGGATTGCAAAAGCTGTGCCATCAGCGGAAGCTCCGGTCTGCCTTTATAGGTGATCAACTCGAGAGTGAGCGGTTTCCCGTCCTTCATCATCTTGCCGTCCGCTCCCGCTTTATAACCAGCCTCTTCAAGCAATGCTTTTGCTTTAGTAACGTCCATCGGGACACCCGGTTCCTTGCTGCCGAACGGAAGCCTCGTGTTAAATGGACCATTGGCCGGAATCGCATGACCCAGCATGATATCCTTGGCGATACTTTCCCGATTGACCAGATAATTAAGCGCCATTCTGACCTTTAGATCCTGCATCACAGTCTTCTGCAGATTATACATAATTAAATGGGTTCTAAGACTGGGCACTGATTCGATCTTCAACGCTTCGTTCTTCTTGATGGCATCGATGCTTTCCGCCGGAAGATTATAGACAATATCCGCTTCCTTCGATTGCAACGCCAGGGTCCGTACATTTGCGTCCTCGTTAAATTTGAACGATGCTTCCTTCAGCTTCGGTTTGCCCGCCCAGTATCCGTCGTAACGCTCGACCAGCACTTCGATGTTCGGAGTGAACTGCTTCACTTTGAACGGACCGGTGCCAACAGGGGCGTTATTAAACGCTTCCTTCCCCATCTTCTTCTCTGCTTCCGCATTTACAACAGATGCGTAAGGATTAACGAGCTCAGACGGCAGCGCCGGATACGGTTCCTTTGTCTTGATTGTCAGGGTTTGGCCGCTGGCTTCCATGGATGCGATCTTCAAAGCGCTGGCCAGCGTTTTACTTGCAGCGATGCCTCTTTCGAAGGACGCTTTGACTGCAGCCGCGTCAACTTTCGTTCCGTCATGGAAAGTCACCCCGTCTCGGATGGTGAACACCCAGGTTGTATCATCCTTTGCTTCCCATTTGGTCGCAAGCCATCCTTCAAGTTTCAAATCTTTATCCAGCTTTACCAATGTTTCCGTTATCCCGGCATTCAGCGGGGTTCTGCTGTTATGCGGATCTAAGCTGCCTGTCTTAAAGGTGTATAAAAGCGTAACCTTCTTGTTGTCGTCCTGCACCGGAGCTGCCGTCTTTCCCGCATCGGAGCAGCCTGTTGCCACGAACGACAGGACCCCCGCAAGCAGGAACGAGAGCGTCTTTGATTTTAACAAATTACTTTTCATCTTCCTTTGTTCCACCCTTCCCCCTCACTAATCGTAATAATTACGATTTACTCAGCAGATTTTACCAAACACTAGATAACCCGTCAATGAAAAAAATGACTTGCTAGGAACTTTTCGCTAATTTTGCTTTCTCCACGATAGGACTTTGCTTTTTCCTCGATAAAGCTATGCACGCAGAAATAATTAATATTCCTCCTAATACAGTCAGCATATCAGGTATTTCCGTCCAAAATAAAAATCCCCACATGGCATTAAAGACAATCCCGATATAGCGAACCACCTCTACGACAACGACATTCTCATGAGTAAATGCCTTAGTCAGGACTACTTGCCCAAGTAAAGAAACTACTCCAATGCATACCAGGTAGAACAGTTCGAGTGGCGTTGGCACCACGAAGTTGTTCCACATAAGCGGAATCGACACCAATGCAGCTGCTGCCAGGAAATAAAATACAATTTCGTACGCATGGTGCTTTTTACTCAAATACCGTATAGAGATTGCAGCTCCCGAAGCGAATAAAGCACTCAGAATACCGACGAGCGCGTATACGGAGTAATTGGAATAATTAAATGGTTTAACAAGTAAAATTGCTCCCGCGACAGCGAGTGGCAGAGCAAAAATCGTTTGTTGGGACATCCTCTCTTTCAAGATAACTGCAGCGAGAATAATGGCGAAGACGGGAGATAAATGGGCCAGTATACTTGCATCTGCCAGCGGTATCTTCGAAATCGTATAGAAATAAGCAATCAGGTAGAGCGCTCCAAGAACCCCACGCGTCGCCAGCATAGGGATTCCTTCCGTAGAAAACGCCACTTTACTGTGTCTCATCATGAAATAGATGATGACAGTCCCGATAATACTTCGAAAAAACGCAACTTCGGCAGCTGGGATTGTAAAACTCACCGCCTTAACAAGGGCGTTCATAATACTGAAAACAAGGGACGACAGGATCGCAAGAAGTACGCCGTTTTTCATTTTCCCCTCTCCATTTCATCAAAAATTGCATCTACATCATTTTGTGTTGTATCAGTAAAAATTTTCGGTTCAAACGAATCTTCACCATTTTCTTGTACAAATTCATTCAACTTTTTCTCAAACAATTCGATCAACGCCAAGGTTTGTGGCATGGGATGATTCATTTTGTGGGCTAACCCATAAATAAGTTTCAGTTTTTTATAATCTTCTAATGGAATTCTCGGAACAACCCACTTTCCATTCGGATCCTGATAGACTTGTTTGTAAGGCACCGCCGAGAAATCGAAATATTTTCCGTTTGCATCAGGGGTTGAAAAAGGATCAATCAGAAGTGAAGAGTATCTTATGTAAAGAAGGTACTCTTGTTTGATTTGCTCCAGTTCCATAAAATTCTCAATGTCTTCGCGAGAAAGTGTGTTTTCATGTACCGGATAATTGTCATCATTTAAAAATTTGAGAAGGTTAATAGGTTTTGCACCCAAATTTTGAATGAATCCGGAAATTTCCCACCAAAGGGAAACCATTGCTCTTATCGAGTGTTGAGTAATAGGCCCTTCCGGATAGATTTTATACATATACTTGTTTGAAACCTCTTTGCTGAAGATCTGATCCAATGAAAATTGATTGATGAAAAAAGGCGGATGGACATAAGTTGTGATGTTTCTGCTTTCTGCCTCGATCGGATTCCCGAGGACTGTGCATTGGATGCCAAGGCTTTCCATAAAACGCTTCACATCAAAAACAGTCGTACTGTTATCCTCGCTCGAAGCAATGTAGATTCGCTTTTTAAATGCTTTCGTGAAACACGTCAGGATGCTTGGATTTCCGGACTCAAACTTTGTAGCGGCATAGTAGTTGGAAAAACTGATCACATCAATTCTTCCTTGTGATTTCTTTAACCGACTGTTTACGAGGAGGTTGGATCCAATGTCTGGCGATATCAAAAGAATCGTCTTCACCTCTGTCAGTGAATCTAACCTCAAAGAGTTGATGATATCCGTGTAACTGTCACTTGGTGTGCATAGAATTATGGTTTGCCAGATATCCTCGACGTTCTCGAAACCTTCATAGAAACGGGTCAATCGAGCTTCTCCGGAAAGGTGACTGTATTTTTCACCCTGTACCTTCGATGTGAGAATGGAATGATTCTCTTTAAGCTCTTTCTTAAGCCTGTTTGTGTGAGCTCCTTTTCTGTTAAGCAAGCCTAGATTGTCACACCAACCTTGAGAAACGTTAACAGCAACCTGTATTGCAGCCGGGCCTGCACCGATTATTAATGTATTTCCGAAAGCCGAAAAATGAGATATCTTTTCATGCATATGTAAGATCACATTCCTTTCGCTGCAGTTGACTATTTAAACAAGTGCTTTTGACTTCTCCAAAATAATTGTGTCGTAGATGGTTTTCCTTTGAGTGATCTTGGTTTGAACCCATTCCGCCGATAAATCTTTCTCTAAGGGATAATTAAAAATGGACTTTAAACCATTCCCGTATCGCAGCATGATTTTGGCATTACTGTTGATCGTTTCCTTTAAATCGTCCAATACCTCAAGCTTATTTTTGACAAGTGAAGCAATAATGATATGTGTAGCCTCTTTAATAAAAGCCAGTTCCTTCAAACTCTTGCTGGAAAACTCAACAATCGATTCCAAACCGGAAACTTTCGCTACTTTCTTGGCTAAATGAACAGCTTCAACATCAATATCCAGGCACATCACTTCAACTCTTTTTTCCTTAGCAATAGTGAGCGCTGAAATTGGAAATGCTCCTGATCCAATAAAAAGCACTTTCGATTTATGATCGATACCGAATTCTTCAAGTTCATCTTTAACAGAATTTGATAGAGCGGTGAGATAATTACTTATATCGAATTCATTATTGCATGTACAAACAGATTGATGAATATTTCGGCGCGGCAGAGCCGCTAGGTTAATGAATGAGAGCCACCATGTTAATGAAATAGAGCCA
>NZ_JBHSHC010000117.1:0-4589 GCF_042652925.1 Effusibacillus consociatus | reverse complement strand
CATATAAAACGAAACTCTATGAAAATAGCTCTAAAATGAAGGTATGTCCAAATAAGCGGGGTTAATCCGCTTGGATTTCGACGCATTCATCTGGAGTTCCAGTTTTCCAAATACCGCTTTGAGGACATCTATTGCTTTTAGAGCTTGTTCCTTGGTTTTGCATAGAATGACGAGGTCATCCGCATAGCGGACAAGAGTTCCGACTTCCGCAAACTTCTTCTGCCAGATGCTGTCCAGATAGTTCAGGTAAATATTGGATAGCAACGGCGAAATGACTCCGCCCTGGGGACTTCCGAGTTCCGTTTCGTAAAACTGATCATCTTTTACGAATCCCGCCTTCAGCCACTTCCGAATCAGCTTCAGTATCCGTCTGTCGCTGATGCGCTGTTCAATCAGCTTCATCAGCTTGTCATGGCAGATATTATCGAAGTACCCTTGAATGTCAATATCGACTACCCAGTATATACCTTTCTTGACAGCGCGGCGAATATGCCGCAGTGCCTGATGTTGGCTGCGTCCGGGTCGAAACCCATACGAGAAGTCTTGAAAGTCTGCTTCAAATATAGGTTCAATCACCATCTTGGTCGCCATTTGCACCACGCGATCACGGATGGCAGGAATACCTAGCGGGCGAAATTTTCCTTCTCCCTTTGGTATCTCTTTCCGTCTCGCTGGCATCGGATGGTATTCTCCGTTTACGAGGTCACAGCCGATTTCGAATATAAATCGTCCTTCCCCGTATTCCTTCACAATGTGGTCGATGGTTACTCCATCCACCCCACCGCTTCCTCCATTAGCCTTGACTCGTCTCCATGCTTCCCAAAGGATATCCGGTCGGTGCACTTTGTCGTACAGCGCATGAAACCGCCGCTTCGGATTTTCCTTGGCCGCAGAGTATAGTGTTTTATAGAGTTGTTGAGCTTTTGCTTTGGTGTAGTTAGCAGGTTTCACTGCATTCACTCACTCTTACCTCCTCCAACACATGAACAAAGTGGGGTATTACGCGTGCGCCCTTCCCTCCACGAGGTTGTGTTGTCCTCGCTTCACAGGTACTATGGCCCCCTCCGACTCCCTTCCCGCAGCTCGCCACTTCACCTTTTGGGCTTATAGGTCCGCTCTTTACGGCTGTCGCCGTGCGAGGTAGGGTATCCCTAGTTCCAGATACAGCTTTCACAACATGCCGATCCCTTTACACCGGGGAGTTCTTCCGTGCTGCGTTCCAAGTTCTTCGCACGTTCCATGGTCTTCGCCCAATTTACCGGGGCTCGACACTCCCTTGTCCTTTTTAGGTCTTTTTTGACGATGCGGCAGGATTCACTTGATGTTACGGCCTGCTGTTTTGCTCGCTCTCCATGCAGGAGATACTTTGTCACAGGGCTTCAACCTTAGGATCTCTCCACCAGTTGCCTGTCAGCTACGAGGTGACTTGGCTCTTTCCTCGACCGGACTTGCACCGGATAGTTGTACCTAGCTTGGCTAGGCGCGCATAAACAAAAAATCCGGTTATTTCACCGGATTTTCAAAAAAGCGAGCTCTTCATCAATTGATGACGGAGTTACATAATCTTTAAACTGACGATCATCGTAACCCCCAAGATCAAAATGATAGTAATCATCATTAACGGCAATATCGAAGAATAGAGTTTGCTTGATTCTATATGAATCACAGCAGTTCCTTTAGAGATCATCTTTTTACTTATTCGATTGCTCTGAATCGTAAAGGTAATGATCGACAATATTAAAATTAATCCGCCGGCCTGTTCCATTAATTTTAACCAAAGCGGTTTGGTTTCACTTGTATATTCCATCTGCAAAGTCATCATAAATCCTGTTAGTAAGATGACCAAGGCACTCGGATTCATCACCCATTTAATCATCTTATTAATGATCTGTACAAATTTATTAGTCAGTTCTCCGAACCGCAGTATTTTGTTGATAAGAATTATCAAAATTGAAAGGGAAACCAAACTTCCAAGCCAGACAGCCAACCCGGTTATATGAAAGAAATAAAGAAATGAGAACATATCCAGTATCCCCCTATTTTTTATTCATAACCTGCTTCGAGATAAGATACTGTATTCATTATAGTTTTTAGATTAGAGAAATGCTGTGAACATTTTTAGAACGCATCAATGATTCCTTACATTTTTCATAGTGCTGATCCGGCTACAGTTCGAAGTTTTTGAATGATTCCTTTTTCATGAGATAAGATTTCGATTTACGTTCGTTTCATTTAAGAAGATCGCCTGTTTTCGCGCTGGAGACGTTCTCATCGAGATTCGTGACAGCTACCGTTACCGCTTGACGGCCCATTTCAATCCACCTCTTCTGAAACAATTCGCGAGGATAGCGGGTTGTGCCACCTGTTTCCGGATCGTTTACAATGACTTCGGTATGAGAATAGCCTATCAAAAGTACAGTATGTTGCGGTGCACGCCACTGGATCCGATTTCCCTTTTCATCATTCCAAGTTAGAGACACGTACGATTCGGCAAGATTTCGAGTGATCCAAACCATCACAGGTCTTCCTGAATTCACTGTCCATAAAATGTTTTCGAAAGAAGTTCCGGTTAGGTTGGTCGCAACATTTGGTAAATATTGATTTAAATATTCCATAACGGGTAAATGCAAAACCCCAAAACCGTTCCCTGTGAACGGGTCACCTACAAACCCCGCGTTCGGGTTGCCGCCGATATACTTTCCGTTTTGGTAAACTGGAACCTTTTCTTTAGGAATCGTTCTCGCCACTTCTTCTTTTGTAACTTGTATACCTGTCCAACCCAACAACATTGAGATGGTGGTCGCTTCGCAACCGGTTGGAAGTTCGGTATATTGAGACAGTGTTGGGACACCGGAAATTACTCGTCCTTCGCGGTTCGAATTTGTTCCGTTAGATCCCGCGTTGTTCCCTTGATTCAAGTTTGCTTGTGACACTGTCGCTTGTTTCGAGTAATAAAGCGTCACGGCGCTTACGCTCAAAAAAGAGGTGAGAACCGTTATACAGAGTGATACCCTCTTCAATTGCAAACAGCGTCACCTCTTCTTTAAATCATTTGCGATATAGAAATAACCTTCGGAGTCCCCGAGGGGATATATGCATATAAATTCCTTTTTTACATATATGGAGCTGGATTGACAATAGCCCCATTTACCCGAACCTCATAATGAAGATGTGGACCGGTAGAATTACCTGTTGATCCAACTCCTCCTATTACCGCTCCCTTGTTAACCTGTTGACCAACCGATACGTTAATCGAGGACAAATGGGCATATGTAGATACAACCCCATTTCCATGGCTGATCCGGATTGTTTTTCCATATCCGCCATCCCACCCGGCATAGATAACGGTTCCATTATTGGAGGCATAGATTGCATTGCCTGTCGGTGCTGCAATATCCAATGCATTATGAACCTGTGAACCACGCCTTTCACCAAATGGAGATGTAATCGCTCTTGAAGCAACCGGCCATACCCAATCCCCAGCCGCTATAGTTGGGTTCCTCTTGGTTCCACGTAAGACAACCTTATTCACTTTCTCCTTGGTTACCTGCTCCGAAATAACAACTTCGGAATCCACTTTCCCGTTCTTCTTGTGAATCTGAACCCGTTGCAATTTCTTCCCATCTTGTCCTTCATTTAGAACCCGCTGTTCCCTTAAATTTAAATTAGCGTCATCTCGGTATATAGTTTCAAATTTGTCCTGAACGGTTCGAGTAATCTCTTCAACGGTTTCGACCGTGATTAGAGGTTCAATCGAACTGATTGAAATTTCTTCTCCTTCATGTAAGTCATTTTCATCTGTGATTTTCGGATTTGCCGCTTTTAATTTTTCTACCGAAACTTTGTTCCGGGAGGCAATTGTCCATAGGGACTCTCCGCGTGATACCAAATACTTTTTGGGTTTCTCTTCCCCTTGCAAGAGCATAGCAACAGCCGAATCCACAGAGCGAATTTCGTCTCTCTTGACTAGAACATTCCGATAATCGATTTGTTCCCTGATTTTCACTTCTTTTACGGTGCTGCCGCCAGATGCGAATCTCGCTTTCACTGAATCAACCACCGCTTGGGCGGAAGCAATATCCCTCACAACAACCGCTTGGCGATCGTTTGAAAAAATTGCAACGGCTTGTACCTTAGGATGCATTGATTCGTTTATTGCAATCAATATGGCTGCTTCAGGAGTTTCACCGTTCAATCGTTGATGGACAGGAACAAACGATACTTTAGCGGACATTTTTCCATCCAGAGAAGAAACTTTGTCGATTACAAATTTGGTATCTTTCACAAGCCCCACATATCGTCCGTCAATATAGACCTTGTAGTAAAGCCCAGTGTTCTCAATTGATTCCTGAATTTTTAACCCGCCGAATGTCGTAAATGTCAACAAAACAGCGACAGCAATAGATTTCCGAACAGTAAATGTTTTGCTGATCTGCTGTTTGATAGTAGTTACTAACGACTCTTTATCTTTCGAAGTTTGAATGACTGTTTCGTGCTTAGAACCTAACCCTTTCATGTCTCCTCCCTCAATAAATTAATGTTTTCTTCGTTTTTCTCGCTCTATCACACTATTTCACTTTTGACGCACG
>NZ_JBHSHC010000116.1:0-30236 GCF_042652925.1 Effusibacillus consociatus | reverse complement strand
GTTCTGTATATCTGAAGATTACCAGAACTAATGTTTGGAGGCAACACTATATTTGAACTCAGCCAAAATTTTTTAATTCAGACTTGTTGACAACTAGAAAAAAATGGAGTACGTTTATACCGTAAATAAATACTGTAATTCTAGTATTTATTTTGAAGTGACTCTTTATTTGATTTGTACAAATTACGGAAGAAATTAGGGAGTAAACGAGAAGCTTGGCGGCAACCGTCTACTTCCCTCCATTCAATCCCAACGTAGGTTTACTGAATGGTCTTTCGTAATTATACAAATATATCCTTTTTTTTGCAACTTTTAATGCAAGGATTGTTATTTACTCAGAAGCCACGAAAGGAGTGAAACAAATAGCTAGTTTAAAATTTCTGTAGGTACCGGCAAAAATTGAACATGGAAGAGGAGGAGAAAAAATGGGTAGAAAATTAGGTCGTTGGCTCAGTCAATTTCTCACGATTTGTGCAGTTTTCATGATGGTTTTCGGGGTTAGTTCGGCTGCAACAACAAATGTAATTCCAGGCCCCGATCCAATAACAGTAAATTATCCCGGCACTTCAATCGCAGCAGCAGTGGGAGATATTTTAATATCAAGTAATACAAGGTCAAGTGGTCTTGTAGGACATGCTGCAATTGTAGATAGTAATCTCAATGTTCAGCAAATGTTGGGATCCCCGAACAAATTGAGTAATGGTACACAAAGTATCAGTGCTTTTTTTGCCGACAACAACAATCAAGTAAAGGTCATGCGATTCAACGATCCAGCTAAAGCTTTAGATGCAGGACGTAAAGCGATAGATTTGGTTAACTGGTATGGTAGTGATACCTATAGTCTATGGGATAGATTAGACTCTTTAAGTCCGACTATGTACTGCACTAAATTCGTCTGGGATTGTTATTATTTTGGAACTGGCGGCGCCTCAGGTGGCGTGAATCTTAGAAATTTATGGACTGGCTCTACGGCTGTTAGTCCATATGAACTTGCTTTAGATTCTAGATTAAGTAAAATTTATCAATCATCGAATTACTAAGGTCAATAAAACACGCCCCTACAACTAGAAGGGGTGTGTTTTATGGTATTATACTGGAGGAGGGATATTGATGGAAACTAATCGCAAGTTTTTAATAGTTATTCCCTTTTTACTGCTATTAATATTAATTTTAAGCGGGTACTTATGGTACAATGGTTCGCCCTGGGGCAATAAACATGACAAAGAACTTATGATTAAATTCTTAAACGAAAAATATCCAAGTCATTCATATACTATAGTTAGAGAAGGTTACAATGTTAAAAAAGGCGAATATGAACTGGTTGTCATATTTAAAGACAATCCTTCAACTGAACACTTTTATGCAATCAGGAATAATGAATTAGTAGAAGTGCGGAAAAGTCCTTAACCTTAATCATTGAATGACCTAGAATCAATCTGTAGACGTGTACTTTCATAACATCTGTTATGGAGTAGAGGGAGCATCCATCGATAAGGTGCCATCTGTCCATTTTTGGAAACGTGGCACCGGCTTTGTTTATGTCTAACAGTTTCTATTTTCGTCTCTAAGGCCTTCAAAAATGTAGGATTCCTCCATCCCTATAAACTGTTGTGTGGGAAAGGGTTTCTTAAGCAAAACCACTTGGTGTACTGGCCTTGTTAGCAGAAAGGATAATGGCAAGATAAAAGGCAGGACATGAATGTGCGCATTCCCGTCGGTCCCTATACAAGGACTGATCCTGAACATAGACCACATTTTCAACGAATCAAGGAATAGGGAGGTATTTCTGTGTGGCCTCAACATCTCTCAAAGTCGTTTCGATCAACATAGGGAAACCCGTAACCATAAATTACAAGGATCAAGAAGTGGTCACGGGCATATTCAAATCACCTATCAATGGTGAAATCTATTTATCTTCGTTCAATCTGGAAGGAGATGCACAGGCCGATCTCGTGAATCATGGCGGCAAAGACAAAGCCGTTTGTCTCTACCCTCATGAGCACTATCCCTACTGGGAGAAAGAGTTGGGACGTTCGCTTGCTTTCGGTGCTTTTGGCGAAAATCTGACTGTCACCGGAATGTTGGAGCAGGATGTATGCATCGGGGATATTTTTCAGTTTGGGGAGGCGGTTGTGCAGATCAGCCAACCCCGGCAGCCTTGTCACAAACTGGCCAAGAAGTTTGACGTGGTCGATTTGCCGGTTCGGGTTCAAAATACAGGGCTTACCGGATTTTACTTCAGGGTGCTGAAAGAAGGCTGTATTTCGGAAGACAGAACTCTGAAACTCATGGAACGCCATCCGCAGGCGGTGACAGTTGCCTTTGCGAACCAAATCATGCATCATGACAAACACAATGCAGACGGGATTCGACGAATCCTCGACGTGGAGGAACTATCGGAAAGCTGGCGGGTTACATTGACGAAACGTATACTGGGATAATAAATAAGTCCTCGGGCCCACCATTGGTGAGTCTCGAGGACTTTGCCCAAGTGCATCCGATTTGATTAACCGATTTTTGAGTATTGGCCGATAATCCTCTTTTTGTCGATCTTTCCGACCGATGTTTTCGGCAGTTCATCAACGAACAAAAACAGCTTTGGGATTTTATAACCAGCCAGTTTGCCGGCGCAGTAAGTTTTCAGTTCTTCACCGCTGATGCGTTTGTGTTTCACTGTTACCAGTACGGCGGTTACAACTTCCCCCCACTTTGGATCCGGCAGCCCCACAACGGCTACTTCGTTGATATCCGGGTGACTCTCAAGTACATGTTCGACCTCCAACGGATAGACATTTTCCCCGCCGGTGATAATCATCTCTTTCTTACGGCCCGTAATATAGTAATACCCTTCCTCATCCCGCCGGCCAAGATCCCCTGTTCGGAGCCATCCGCCGACCAAAGTTTCAACTGTAGCTTGCGGTTTGTTCCAGTATCCGGAGAAAAGATGGGGGCCGGCAATCCAGATCTCACCCGTCTCTTCATCGGAAACATCGTTGCCGTTCGAATCCACCAATCGGATGTCAGTATGGAACATCGGTACTCCAACAGAACCGATTTTCCGTTTTGCATCCTGGGGGTGGATATAGAAGTTGTTTGGCCCGGCTTCTGTTAAACCGTATCCCTCCTTGAAGTTGAGACCTTTCGTCCGAAACGCCTCATAAATTGAGGAGGGACAGGGGGCTCCCCCGGACAGAAATGTATGCATGGAAGAAAAAGCGGCCTCTGCAAATTCGGGAGCCTGAATCAACATGTGATACATCGTGGGAACAAACAGGGCAATCGTGCATCTCTCGGTCTCTACCACCCGGATGATCGATGAGGCGTTGAACTCCTTTCCTATGACCACCGTTCCGCCAGCATAGAGAACAGGGGTAGTCAGAGCGTTTAAACCTCCTGTATGAAACATCGGGAGATAGACAGGGGTAACGTCATTCTCTGTAATCCCCCAACTCACCATCGTATTGATTGCGTTCCAGGTAATGGCTCGATGAGACAGGATCACCCCTTTTGGGTAACCGGTCGTGCCGCCGGTATAGATGATCGCCCAAGGATCTTCCATTTCCAGCGGAACAAATCGATTGATTTCAGTTGATTCTGTCAGGACTGATTGGTAGCCGGATTCATTTAGCAGAATCGGTATCTCCGTGTGTGATGTGAGTCCGGAAACTGCCGATTGATAGGAATCGGTATAGACCAATATTCGTGGCTTGCAATCGTTCACCACATAAGCAAGCTCAGGTATTGAGAATCTGCCGTTTAGGGGTACAAACATAGCGCCTATTTTTCCCGCCGCAAATAAGAGTTCCAAATACCTGATCGAATTTGGGGAAAGCAAGGCAATTCGATCCCCTTTTGACACACCGGACCGTTGAAGATACCCTGCTAACCGGTTGACCCGTTCATTAAATTGTTCATATGTGAGACGGATTCCGGAGCTGACTTCAACCACTGCAATTTTTGAGGGAGTAAGCCGTGCCCGAACCGCCAACCAATCAGTCACAGGGTGCATTAGAAAGTCAATCCTCCATCTACGCTTAATACGGCACCATTTACAAAGCTGGCTTCATCCGATGCAAGGAAAAGATAGGCATTCGCAATATCTGCCGGTTGACCCAAACGCCGCAGAGGCGTTTTTTCCTTCATCGAGTCAAGAACTTTATCCGGGACTTTTCCGGTCATGCCGGTCATGATAAAACCGGGTGCTACCGCATTTACGCGGATGCCTTTAGGCCCCAATTCCTTTGCCCAGGTTTTGGTCATTCCGATTACACCCGATTTTGTTGCGGAGTAGTTGGTCTGCCCGATATTGCCGTACAGACCTACTACGGAAGCAGCATTCAGAATCACTCCCTGCCCCTGATCCATCATGACCTTTGCAACCGCTTGCGTGCAATAAAATACACCCGTCAGATTAACCGCAACCACCTGATCCCACTGGGTCGGGTCCATCTTTACCAAAAAACCGTCCCGTGTAATCCCCGCGTTATTGATTAAGACGTCAATCCGGGAAAAACGTTCTACCGCCGCATCGACCATTTGCTGCACATCGTATAGATTGCTGACATTGACCTTCACAAACTCCGCTTCGGTGCCTAAGTTTCGGATTTCTTGGAGTGCGGCGAGTCCCGCTTCCTCGTCAAAATCGGAGATCACCAGTTTGGCTCCGTTTTTCGCAAAAAGAAGCGCGGTCTCTTTGCCGATTCCGTTCGCTCCACCTGTAATAATCGCTACTTTATCTTGTAAACGCATAAGATCTTCCCGCTCCTTAAACTATTTGTAATGCAATTGTACCTGTGACGGTTACAGGCGAGTTGCAGTATGGGTCTGCCACAACAAAAGACGCCGGACACTCGGCGCCATATGTTGAATCGATTGAAAATATTTACTTTTAACGGTCAGACCATACAAATGGACGGACAGTGTCTTCAACAGCGCGCCAAAACGCTCGATGGTTGTTTTTAGCCGCCTTAAAGTAGCTGTTGGTCAGAGAGGACCACGTATTGCGGCGCTCACGCTGCCAAGTAACAAATTCCCGGCTGTTTTCTTCGAGACGCTCGTGTACCTTATCCATTAATTCAAAAGTAAACTTCATAGGTGAAAGTGTGAGTTCTTCCATCTTTTCCACAACATTGCGCAGTTGAGTGCTTTGGTCGCCCAAAACTGCATCTTTCTTTGCAATATCTTTGATGAAAGTTTCGATCGTGCCGCGTTGTTCAGCCAGCACCTTTCTTGATTCCCCAAAACCATTTACATAGGCGTCTTCAGAGTCTGCCAAGTATTTCTGGAATCGTGCCAATCCGGATTCGCAATTCTCCCAAAACGTGTCGACAAATGAATCAACCTGGTACTTCACTTCCATTTCATTCTTCTCCTTCGGACTCATTGGAATTCCTCCTTTGATTCGATTTATTACTCTTCTCCTTGTCTCCCTCCGCGCGATAGGAAGGCATATAGAGATTGAGCATGTTGGTGTACATACTGAAAAATTGGCCCAGCATCTTCTGATAGCGCTCGAGTTCTTGTGCATACGTCTGCAGATACGCTTCCCCGATATCGGTTAAGGAATACAAACGTTTCGCCGGACCGGACGATGACGTGTCCCACTCGGATCGGACATACTTGTCTTTCTCAAGCTGCCGCAGCATCCGGTACAAATTCCCCTGATCCAAAGCTTGGAACCCCATTTCGGTCAGCTTCTGCATCAGTTCATAGCCGTGAATCGGCATCCGCTGGAGCAGCAGCAAGACAAAAGGTACCAAGAAGTTTTTTGGTGGACCCCCAAATCCGATAGATTCTTTCTCTTCTGTCATGAACATCACCTTCAGTTATCATCTATATGTATTTTACACATAGATGTTCTTTTTGTATACCTGTTTTACAAAATTTTAAAAATCTGCGTGTTTTATGCCACTGCATAGCGGGAATAACGATAACAGCCCCTCACAAGCCATGAGAGGCTTGAATACTATAAAACACGTTATACAGAAAGGATAATCGAATGTTAACCGCAACCATTCAAGGTATAAAAATTCGTTACGACCGGCTTGGTTCCGGCGACCCATTGATCCTGATTCATGGCTTGGGTGAACGTAAAGAAGGTTGGGAACAACAATACCCGCTCGCGGATACCTTCGATCTCATTATTCCCGATTTGCGCGGACATGGACAATCTGAGGGAGCGGAGGCTATTTCCATTGAGAATTTTGCAAGAGACATCCTCCACCTGATGGATGATCTGGGTCTTGAACAAGCCCACATTTGCGGATTGTCGATGGGAGGCGTAATTGCCCAAGAACTTTATCGTCAGGTTCCCGCCCGGTGTCAATCCTTGATTCTTGTCAACACCTATTATTTCGTACCGTGGATGGCCCGGGAAATACTATACCACTTGGAAATGTGGAAACTCAACTTTCTTCCTAAAGCATTACGAATGCGACTAGCCGCTTATACATGTCTCTATTCCTTGGATGAGCAGATCATCAAAAGGTTTCACAGATCGATTGCACCCGAAAGAACCTCTTACACAAGATCCGTTGCATCGTGCCTTGAGGTAGACAATCGCCGACTGCTCCCCACCATCACTGTTCCCACGCTTATCATTGGAAGCGATTTCGATCTGTTAACCCCCTGGTGGATTCAGGTATTCATGCATCAAGCCATTCCCAACTCGGAATTGGTGCTGATCCGGAATGCGGGACATATGGCCAAGCTGGAACGACCGGAAAAATTCAACACCGTGATTCGAAGATTCCTTGAGAAGCAAAAAAGTCAAGTGGCTGAATGATGAAAAGCCCCTAAGAATGGGTTCCCAATTCTTAGGGGCGATTCTATTGTATTCTGTTAGAAGCTCAGTCTCGATCCGCCAACCAGCCAGCGGTCTCAGGATACACTTTTTTCCGGGCGGTTCCGCCAAACACAAGGCTTACATGACCTACCGGATAATTAAACTCGGTTTTGTCTGTGCTTGAAATGTATTCGAACAATGCCCGAGTCTGACTGCAAGGGGCGATATGATCCTGCTCCGCAGTCAAAATCAGGACTGGGCATGTGATAGCCGCCAGATCCACCTGTCGGCCGCGCAGCACAATCTCCCCTTTGATCAATTTGTTCTGCTGATAGAAATCACGAATCCATTCCCGATAGGTTTGACCCGGGAAAGCAGTCCCGTCATTCACCCACTTGTTAAGCAAGCGCCAGGTATGGACAAAATTCTCATTGTCCACCTTTTCAAAAAGGTGAACCCAAGGGTTAATGAAGTTGCTGATCGGCTTGAGCATTTTGTTGCCGAGATCGATCACTTCAGGAGGAACATTCCCATACGTTTCGACCAATTTATCGACATCAAAATATTTCTCGTTCAGCCAGGTATTGTAGAGATCCGCGTGCCGGAAATCGATTGGCGCGGCCAGTACGGTCAAATTCTTCACACGTTCCGGATGCAAAGCCGCATACATCGCACCCATGGTTCCGCCCATACAATAAGCAAAGAGATTCACCTGCTCTTTACCTGTGTAAAGGCATACCCGTTCAACCGCCTTATGCAGGTAATCAAAAATGTATTCGGCAAACCCGTTGTTGCGATCTTCCGGTCCCGCTTCGCCCCAATCCAGCATATATACGTCGAAACCCTGCTGGAGCAAGTATTCGACAAAAGAATTTCCCGGTTCGATATCCAAAATGTAAGGTTTGTTGATCATCGCATACAGCATGAAAATGGGTGTCCGTTTTGTCACTTCCACACCAGGCAGCGTAAAGCGATAGACCTTCATTTTGTTTTTGCGCCAAATCAATTCCTTTGGCGTCAAACCGGTCTCAGGTTCCGCCTGATTCAGAACTTTCGCCACTTTATTCAACCGGTCATGAAACACGCTAAGAGGAATCTCTTCCGGGGCGGCTCCCGGCAATCCTTCCATCACATGTTTCCAAGCTTCTTGCCAGTTCCCTGTCAATGTCATTTTATTGTTACCCCCGACTGCGTCAATTACATATACATTCCGCCGTTGACGTTAAGGCACTGTCCGGTGATATACTCGCCATCCACAACCAGGAATCGAACCGCTTTTGCCACCTCAGACGCTTTTCCAAAACGTCCTGCCGGGATTTTTGCTATGATCTTTTCCTGTACTTTTTCCGGCACAGCCGCAACCATATCGGTATAAGTGTAACCCGGGCAAACACAGTTGACCGTTACATTGTGACGAGCTGTTTCTAACGCCAGGGATTTGGTGAATCCGATCATTCCCGCTTTGGCTGTCGAGTAGTTCGTTTGTCCGAACCCACCAGACTGACCAATGATGGAAGAGATATTCACGATTCTTCCGTAGTTCTGTTCAATCATTTTCGGCAGAGCCGCTTTCGTTAAATAGAAAAGGCTGTTCATGTTGGTACTGATTACTTCATGCCACTGTTCGTCCGTCATCTTCATGAACCGTGAGTCCCTGGTAATTCCCGCATTGTTCACGAGAATATCGATCTTTCCGTAATTCTCTGCGATTTCCTCGTAGAGACGAATGACATCCTCGGTGTTGCTCACATCCGCCTGTGTGGCATAGACGTTTGGATTAAAGGCAGAAATTTCGTCAACCACTTGCTGCGCTTTTTCGATATTCGACACGTAATTGATTATTACGGTTGCTCCCTGCACCGCGAGTTCTTTCGCAATTTCTGCTCCGATGCCTCGGGATCCGCCTGTTACCAACGCAATTTGTCCGGTGAGCGGCTTGCTAACGGAAAGTTCTTTTTCCAACAGTGACATGGTTTCTATTCCCCCCAAAATGGTTTAACCGTTCTTTAAGAATCAGCGCTTTATTCAGCTTTCTCTTCGTTCGTATCCGTATTGCCTTTCGCTTCTCTCGATTTCCGCTGACGATTCGAGCCTTCCTTGCTGTCACCGGCTTTTGCAGCGTCCAGCAGATTTTGGTTCACCATCTCAAGTTGATTGGAAAGGGCCGTAATTTGGTCTTTCAAATCAGACACTTCAATGCCTTGTTTCTCCAGACTGGCTAACCGCTCATCAATTAAGTCAACCTTCGACTCCAAACCGACAAGCAGTTCACCAAGTCTTGCGAAATCTTTAATGGAAGGAATTTTATAATTCTCCAACAGCTTCTCAACCATTTTCGCATAATACTGTTCCATTTGAAGGGCAGCATTCAACAATTGCCCGGAAGCTGCGGCATACTCTTCACTTTCCAACATTTTGTGCATAGATTGAGCGAGTTTCGGTTCCATCTCATTATAGAAAGATTTCCATACAGAAAACGGATCTACATAGTTTGCACTCATTTCTATCACCTATTATCCTTGTTGATTAAACAGATTGAACAGATTCCGAAACTGCTCCTGCAGTTCCTGCTGCGCCTTCACCTGCTGCTCCTGGATCCGTTCCAGGTTTTTAACGAACTTTTCAACCCCTTGCTGTGTCAGACGATCAAATGCCTGCTGCGTTTCGTTTTGCGCCAAAGTCAACATTTCGGCGGTTGCAGTCACCGAGCTTTTGATCGAGTCAAAAATTTGTGCCGTGTTCTTTTGTGATTGCTCCAAGTAAAATTCTGTCAATTTCTCCACTTTGGTTTCCATGTAGTTTCCCTCCTGAATTTTGTTTAGACAGCGCATCTTTGCTGTGAACCTTACAATGTATGCGACAACACTGCCAAATAGTATAATTTAAGTATAAGAAATATAAGAAAAACGAAAAGAAGAATATTCCGACAGATTCAGACAAGAATCTTCCTGTTCCAACAAATAGCTGCACGAAACCTGTCGAAGCGTTGCGAAAATCGACATTCGTTCATAAAAACTTAACATTATGGGAGAGGAATCCTTACTCAATCGACATACTGTTTTGCAAATTCAAGGCATTCCCCCAATCGAGCAAGGCTCCCGAATTGAAATCGGGAGCTTTTTGTCCGTTTCTGTCGAAAAATATATCTGTACTGGAACAGTTTTACCAAAGGAATTTCTGATCTGCATATCAAATATAAATTATCGTCAGATACATCTTAATTTTTTAAACATTTACCGAACGACCGTTCAGGAGGGGGAAGTGTATGAAACATCAAGAGACAAAAAAACAATTGAAAAAGGGGGTTCTGGCAGCAACGCTGCTGGCCGGCATGATGCTCACCGCTTGTGGCGGGAATACCTCAACTCAAGGTACCAGTGGCGGCAATTCAAAAGATGCCAAACCCATTAAGATTGGAGTTCTTGTGGACAAGTCCGGTAAAGGCGCCGATTGGGGCAAAAAGCAGGAAATTGCCGCCACTATCGCCGCCGAAGAAATCAATGCAGCGGGGGGAATCAATGGTTCCAAGATTGAACTGATCTTCAAAGATACCGGCGGTAAAAACGAATCTGCCGTAAAACTGACCCGCGACCTTGATCAAGAGAAAGCAGCTGCCATTGCGGGCCCATTTTTCAGCGGTGAATGTGAAGTGGCCTTCCCTGTTGCCAACCAGTTAAAGCTCCCTATCATCTCCGCTTCCTCAGCAAAACCGGGTGTATCTGCGAACAACCGTCCCTGGGCCTTCCGCAACTCGATGACGGACGACAAACTTCTGAATAACGCAATTCCCAAGTTTGTGAAGCATTTCAATGTGAAAAAGATCGCGATCATACATGATGAGCAGGATGCGTGGTCAAAGTCTGTAGGTACCGCGTTATTCCCGCAAATTCTGAAGAAAAACAATGTCCAAATTAGCAATGAAGGCGATTTCATTACCTTTAAAACCGGCACAACCGACTTCAGTGCAGCCGTTACCAAGCTCAAATCCTTGAATCCGGATGCGATCGCATTTGGCGGTTTGTATGGGGAAGCGGCAAGTTTCGCAAAGGAAATGGAGCGGCAGGGATTCAAGAAGCCCGTGATTGGCGGAGTGGGCATGTATTCGGCAGCGCTCATCCAACAAGGCGGCAAAGCGGTGGAGAACTTCGTGGCAACCGCTGACTGGAACCCGGATAGGCCGGATCCGAAAGTAAAGGCGTTTGTTGACAAATTTACTCCGATTGCACAAAAAATCACTCCGGCTGACCCGTCCCCGGGGCACTTTGAAGCCAACATGTACGAGACCATTCATGTAACCGCTGACATTTTGAAGAAAGCGAACAAAAACGGTTCCTCCGATCTGGCGGATCTGCGTGAAACGATCAAACAGGGATGGACCACTCTGAAAGGATACCCGGGCATCACCGGAACCTTTGCAATCGACTCTGCAGGGGACGGTGATAAAGAAAACTATCCGCTGATCATCAAGAACGGTAAATACGAAATCCTTAACTGATAACATCATGGTTGGGCCATCTCTGTTTCGGGGTGTCTGATGGCACCCCTTATTCTTTACTTCTTGCCGGTCTATTTGGGAGGGAAACTGATGGAACTGATTCAACAGCTCATCAACGGTCTGATGCTTGGAAGCATGTACGCTCTTATCGCAATCGGTTATACCCTTGTATTCGGGATTTTGAATCTGCTGAATCTTGCACACGGTGAAGTTTTCATGTTCAGCGGATTCTTCGCGGCCTATGCGATGAATTCATTCGGTTTGCCTCTCTATCTCGCGTTGCCGATGTCCATCATGCTGGCTGCCATACTGGGCATCTTGATTGAAAGAATCTGTTTTCGCCCTGTTAAACCCCAGTATCATCTGGCACCGCTTGTCAGCACCATCGCTGCCGGAACAGTATTGACCAGCTTGGCTGTCAAACTCGGCGGTTCTGAGCCGCAGGTCTTTCAATCGACGCTCTCGCTTCCCGAATGGAAGTTGGGGGGAATTCTGATCAGCAGCACCCAACTTTTGATTCTGGGAATTGCTCTGGTATTGATGGTTGGCATCACGCTCCTGCTGCAGCGCACCCGGACCGGCCGGGCCATGCGAACGCTTTCCGAAAACCCGGTGGCGGCAAAACTTTTTGGCGTCAACGTGAACCGGATCATAGTCGCAACATTTGCAATCTCCTCTCTTCTGGCTGGCGTGGCCGGCCTATTGATCGGGCTCAGATTCGAGAAAATCAGCCCTTTCATCGGAGCCACCATGGGATTAAAAGGTTTGGCCGTCATGGTGATCGGGGGTCTTGGCAATGTATATGGAGCGATGGTCGGCGGACTTCTGATCGGCTTGTTGGAGGTGCTGGTGGTAGCGCTTCCTTATGGCACCGCTCCATTCATGGATGCCGTTGTCTGGGGGTTCCTCGTGCTAGTACTGCTTGTCAAACCTTCCGGTCTGTTCGGATCAAGAATTCAGGTGGAAAGGGTGTAGCGGATGGATACAATGCTGATATTTGCCGGGATCAATATCATTCTGGCTCTCAGTCTGTACATTACCCTGTCCACCGGACAAATCTCTCTCGGGCATGGCGCTTTCATGGCGATTGGCGCTTATGTGGCAGGCATATTCACGACAAAAATGGTCTATCCGCTGATCCCGGCTCTCGTCATCGGAGGGGCGGCGGCGGCGGTTTTAGGACTTCTGGTCGGTTTCCCCGCACTACGGGTTCGCGGCATTTATCTGGCGATTGGGACATTGGGCCTTGGAGAGGTACTGCAGGTCGTGCTGCAGAACGTCGAGTATATCGGAGCGGCTTCCGGAATGGGGGGCATGCAGGGAACCACTTTTCCACTGGTTTGGGCCACGGTTGCGCTGTGTCTGCTGTTCTGCCACCGTTTGAACAAGTCCCGCTTGGGCCAAGCGTTTAAAGCGGTGCAGCAGGATGAAGTGGCGTCTCTGAGCATGGGGATCCACAATACCTACATGAAGCTGCTCGCTTTTACAATTAGTGCCGGGATGGCCGGAATCGGCGGCGGACTGTATGCCCATTACATCTTCTTTATCGATCCGCATGCTTTCGGATTCCACACTTCTCTGCTCATCCTGTTCTATGTCATCTTTGGCGGAGTGGAAACTTTCTGGGGGGCCGCTCTCGGGGCTTTGATTCTGACATTGCTGCCGGAAGTGATTCGTCCGCTCGAAGAGTGGCGGATGGTAGTCTACGGACTCCTGATTATCGTGATGATGATGATTCGCCCGCAAGGACTGCTGTCGGCCTCAACCGTTGCGAAAATTGCAAGTGTATTTTCCGAGTCTGCCGCCCCCAAGAAAGTGGCACTGGGTGAACTGAGAGGAGGAAATACCCATGTTAACGATTGAAGGGATCAGCAAACGGTTTGGCGGATTGCAAGTGATCAAGAATCTCGCTCTGACCGTAAAAGAAGGGACGATTACAGGAGTAATCGGCCCGAATGGTGCAGGCAAAACCACTCTCTTTAACATGATTACGGGAATCTACCCGGTCGATTCAGGCCGCATTCTCTTTCAAGACAAGACCATATCGGGACTGGCACCCGTGTCAATCACACGAATGGGGATCGGCCGGACTTTTCAGAACATCCGGCTGTTCCCTCACATGTCAGTCCGCGAGAACATTCGGATTGCGCAAAGCGCCCAATTGATTGTCGGAGTACGTAGTTTATGGCCATTCTTTCAACGTGAAAAAGAAAAAAGATTGGCTTGTGAAGTCGAGCAATTACTGTCTTTGCTAAGTTTGGAGGATAAAGCGGATACTCTGGCCTCCGCTCTTTCTTACGGGGACCAACGCCGCCTGGAAATTGCCCGGGCTATGGCGACAGGCGCCAAGTTTCTTCTGCTGGATGAACCGGCCGCAGGCATGAATCCGGAAGAAAGCCGTCAGCTCTCCAGTACTCTTTTGCAATTGAAAAAACAAGGCTATACGTTTTTGTTGATCGAACATGATATGTCCGTAATCATGGAGATCTGCGATCATATTGTGGTTCTGAATTTTGGGGAGAAGATCGCGGAAGGCACCCCGAAAGAGATTCAGGATCATCCGGCGGTACTGGAAGCGTACCTCGGAAAGGAGGAGTCCGCTTGACGATTTTATCGATTCGCGATTTGCACGTGAATTACGGCCAGATCGCCGCCCTGAAAGGTGTGGATCTTGACGTCAACGAAGGGGAAATCGTAACCATCATCGGGGCCAATGGAGCAGGCAAGTCCACCCTGCTGAAGACCCTTTCAGGTCTGTTGTCCCCGCGTCTTGGAGATATCGTGTATGAGGGGTCTTCCATAACGAATATGAAACCTCATCATAGAGTGGAAAAGCGTTTGATCCATATTCCGGAGGGGCGTGCCATCATTCAGCGGCTTACGATCGAAGAAAACCTGCTGATGGGCGCTTACCACATCAAAGACCGCAGACAAATCGAAGAAGGACTGGTTCGATCCTATGAGCTCTTCCCAATTCTTGCGGAACGAAGAAAGCTCCCCGCCGGGACCCTGTCGGGCGGACAGCAGCAGATGCTTGCCATAGCCCGGGGCATGATGGCCAACCCAAAGGTGCTCATGCTCGATGAACCGTCACTCGGGTTGGCTCCGATCATCATTCAGGAAATTTTTTCGATTATACGAAAACTAAATGAACAGGGCACAACCATTTTGCTTGTCGAGCAAAACGCAAAGAAAGCATTGTCGATTGCGCATAGAGGGTATGTAATGGAAACCGGGCACATCACAATCGCAGGGGCCGGAACCGAGCTCCTGAACAGCCCGGATGTAATTGCCGCGTATCTCGGCGGTCACAAAGCGGGGTGAGAATCATGATCGATGCCCATATGCATGCCTTTCCTGAACGATTAATGACAGCCATCTATGATTGGTTTCGCCATATCGGATGGAATATCCCATATGACGGTTGGCAAGCGGAAGAATTGTTTGACTACCAGAACCAACACGGGTTCGAGCGTTTTCTGGTCCTGCTTTATGTGCATAAACCGGGTATGGCCCGCGGATTGAACGATTGGTTGGCCACCCAAGTGAAGCTCCGGCCGGAGATTGTTCCGATAGGCTGTGTACACCATCAAGATGACGTAGAAATTGAGACAGAACGATGCCTCGGAGAATTGGGATTTGCGGGTATGAAACTCCATTGCGCGGTCCAGAACATTTCAATGGATGACCGTCGGCTCGATCCTCTGTACGAAACCCTGATTCGATATGATCGCCCGCTCATTGTTCACGCAGGGACAGCTCCAGACGATTATACCGGAACGGTTGGGGTGAAATATTTTGCCCGGGCCATAGACCGGTACCCCGAACTTCGCGTGCAAGTGGCCCATTTTGGGCTGTATGAATCCGAATCTTTTTTCCGCCTTGCGGATGAATTCCCAGGAATCGTATTTGATACGGCAGCTATCGACACGGGGACTCTTGGGGAGCGACAACCTACAAAGGAGCAAATGAAAGAGTGGATTGAGCGCTTCTCAGATCGTATCTTGTATGGAAGTGATCTTCCGTTCTTAAATGGTGAGGCCTCAAACGTCTCCAAAGTAATTTGCGATTTGCAGGTAGAGCCGTCTGTGATTCGTGCAGTGTTTGAAGAAAACGCCCGTAGATTCTGGCGTATTAAATAAACACGTGTTCAGGGGGGAGATATTTGATATGGCAGTATCCTACATTGAGGTGACAAGACGTCGATTCCCGGATCAACCGCCTTACCAATGGCATGAATCGTTTGATGTTCCTTTTTCTTCTCTGTCTAAACCCCTCACACAAGCAAAAGTGGCACTACTGTCCTCCGGTGGAGTGTTCCACAAGAACCAAGAGGGATTTAATCCTGTAAAAAATGACTTTACGTATCGCGTTATTGAGAAATCAACAAATCCAATTGATTTGCACATTCTTCATGACAGTTACGACCATTCGGGGGCAAAGCAAGATATCAACTGCGTTTTTCCTTATCAACGTCTTCAAGAACTGGAAGATAAAAGGGTTATCAACCAGTTTTCACAGCGTGCTTTCACATTTATGGGGCGGATATTCAGTAAAACGAAACTCATGCAAGAGCTGGTTCCTGCTTTACTTGATGAATTGCACGCCGATCAAGTTGACGCCGCTTTATTGGTACCCGTCTGACCCCTTTGCCATCAGACCGTGGGTCTGATTGCCCGAGAAATTGAAAAAGCCGGCATTCCTACCGTGACCCTGTCATCTGCGCTCGATATTACTGAAAAAGTGCGTCCTCCCCGAACAGTTTTCGTTAATTACCCGCTCGGACATACGGCAGGAAAACCCAATGATCCGACGGATCAAACCAATATCTTGCGGAAAGCGTTATCTCTGCTGGAAACGGGAGAACCGGGACAAATAACACGGATAGACGTGACATGGACGGATCCGGAATGGAATACACATCTGCCGAAATATCAGAAGGCGATCCAACAGTAATCTGAAACAAGGGGGCCAGAACGAGGTCCCCTCAGTCATTTCCAAATTATCCGTTATTTCTTCTCAAACCACTTTTTTGCCAACTGCTCCATGTCCCCACTGTCCTTCATGTACTTCAGAACTCTGTTGAAGTCTGACACATACTGGGATCCCTTCGGGAACGCAATGGCTGCACCGCCAGTTCCTCTCTGTTCTTCTGCCTTGGCAGGAGTGCTTCCTTTTTTCGACTCATAGTAAACCATTGAAAAATCCGTATTTTGTTTGCGGTCTTGTGTCGGGGTGATCCCAGCCATGGCAAAGTCTGCGCGACCCGCTTGGAGCGCCGGCAAGAGACCGTTAAATTTCATATCCTGAATCTTCAGCTCGTACCCTAACTCACCTGCGATCCGTTTCGCAATGTCGATGTCAAATCCGACAATTTCATTTTGACCTTTTGACTGATCGCGAAACTCATACGGCGGGAAATCAGCCGACGTTGCCATGACAATCTTCTTTTTTGCAGCAGGTTTCTGACCTTGAGCCTGCTGCTTTCCTGTTTTTCCGCCACCCCCACATGCTGCCGGGGAGAGGGAGAGAACAGCGGTTAGTGCAAGTGTTGTGAGCATTTTTAATTGCTTCATTCGCCAATCCCCCAATACATCTTCTCCTGAGCAATATTCGCTAAATCGTATTTTTTATTCATGAGGGGCATCGAATCGGCAGCCACACTTTGTACAATTTTTGTGATAACAAAGGGAGTGTGCTGTTCTCTACGGAAACAACACACTCCCTCAATCATTCACCCTGCTCATTCATACAGCGCTCACATTCATACATCACAGACTCCCGCTGTGCATGCATCTCTGATCCGCATGCCATGCATTCTGCTTTGATCTTACCTGCACTTACCGGCTGATAAGTCCATCCATAATATTCTGCAATCGACATCTTTGTCGCCCCCTTCTTATTCGTTCCGTCTTGTTGTTTTCATTGTACTATAACAGTATTCATTTGTAAACAACTGTGTTACTACATTTCGAAATTTTCCTGAAAACACAAAAAACCACAGCGTACACCGTGGTTCTTCTTTAGCAATCATCTTAAATTTTATTATAACCGTACAATTGTCCGTCCCCGAATTTCCGCTTTGAGAATTGCAGACAAAGATGCTGGTAGTTCATCAAGTGTAATCTCTTGGCCGATACTTTCCAAAAGATTCGCAGGTTTTAAATCGCTTCCCAAACGTTCCCAAAGCTTGACCCGAACATTCATCGGACAATAGACAGAGTCAATCCCCAACAGGTTAACCCCACGCAGAATAAACGGGAAAACGGTTGTCGTAAAATCCGCTCCTCCTGTCAAACCGCTGACAGCCACGGATCCCCCGTACTTTGTCGTACTTAATAGATAGGACAAGGTGTTCCCTCCGACCGGATCAACTGCACCCGCCCAAAGCTCCTTTTGCAGAGGACGGCTCGTATCCGTCACCTGTTCCCGGCTAAGAATTTCCTTGGCGCCCAGGCTATGTAAATACTCGTGCTCCGATTCCTTTCCGGTACTCGCAACCACATGGTACCCACGCTTCGCCAGCATAGCTACTGCGGTGCTTCCTACCCCACCTGTGGCTCCTGTTACTATAACAGGTCCGCGGTCAGGATGCAGACCATTTTCTTCAAGACGCTGGACCGAAAGCCCTGCTGTGAATCCGGCCGTTCCCAAAGCCATCGCTTCTTTTAAAGAAAGTCCCTCGGGAAGTTTGACTACCCAGCTTGCCGGAACCCGTGCATACTCACTGAAACCGCCGTAGTGGGTGACTCCCAGTTCGTAACTTGTAACAAGAACCTCGTCCCCTTCGCGGAAGCGCGAATCCCGTGATTCAACAACCGTTCCCGACAGATCAATGCCCGGCACAAACGGATAGGACTTTACAATCCGACCGTTGGGAGCAGCAGCAAGACCATCCTTATAGTTGACGCTCGAATAGGCAACCCGGATGGTAACATCTCCCTCAGGCAAATCGTTCAAACTGAGTTCTTTTACGTTCACAGAAAAAGAATCTTCACTCTTGTCCACTACCAGCGCGCGAAACCGCTCCGTCATCCTCTGAATCCCCCCGCCCATTTTTCTAAAAATTCACCACGATTTCATTCTAACATAAAAGGTTCCCGCCGGTTAACGACGAGAACCTTGCTTTGTGCAGTTTAGCTATTATTTTGCAAGTTCACGGAGAACTTTCTGGAGAATACCGCCGTTGCGATAGTAGTCGATATCAACTACGCTGTCAAGACGAACAATCACATCGAATTCAAATGAAGTTCCGTCCGGACGGGTCGCAACAACTTTTGCCTTTTGGCCGGGTTGAACATTGTCGCTCAATCCTACGATATCGAAAGTTTCTTGGCCGGTGATGCCAAGGGACTTCCAGCTTGCACCTTCGGTGAATTGGAGCGGCAGTACGCCCATCCCTACCAGGTTGCTGCGGTGGATGCGCTCAAAGCTTTCCGCGATAACCGCTTTGACCCCGAGAAGGAATGTACCCTTTGCTGCCCAGTCACGGGAGCTTCCTGTGCCGTATTCTTTACCCGCGATTACCACAAGCGGGATATTCTGCTCTTGATAAAGCATGGAAGCGTCGTAAACCGACATCACTTCACCTGTTGGCAGATAGGTGGTGACTCCACCCTCTGTGCCAGGCGCCACTTGGTTACGGATACGGATATTCGCAAATGTACCACGCATCATCACTTCGTGGTTACCGCGACGGGAACCGTAAGAATTGAAATCAACCGGAGCAACTCCGTTTTCTTGCAGATAGCGACCTGCCGGGCTATCCGGTTTGATGCTTCCTGCCGGTGAGATATGGTCAGTGGTTACAGAATCCCCCAACAGGAGAAGTGTTTTCGCGCCTTTGATTTCTTGAACGGCATTAAGCTCTTCACTTAAGTTCTCAAAGAATGGCGGTTCTTGAATATAAGTGGATTTTTCGTCCCAGTTGTACAGGGTGCCGGTCGGTGCATCGATTTCGTTCCAGACTTCGTTGAAGCTGAATACATTTTCATAACGCTTGCGGAACAATTCAGGACGAACCGCCTTGGTAATTGCGTCCTTGATCTCTTCAGAAGAAGGCCAAATATCTTTCAGGAACACCGGCTCATTGTTGTGTCCGTAGCCAATCGGTTCATTTGCCATGTCAATGTCAACAGTTCCAGCCAACGCATAAGCCACGACAAGCGGCGGTGACGCGAGGTAGTTGGCCTTCACTTGAGGGTGGATGCGTCCTTCAAAGTTACGGTTACCGGAAAGAACGGCCGCAACCGTCAAATCATTGTCTGCTATCGCTTTGCTGATTTCGTCAGGCAAAGGACCGGAGTTGCCGATACAGGTAGCACAACCGTACCCCGCCACGTAGAAACCGACCGCTTCCAACGAATCCATGAGTCCCGCTTCGATCAAATAGTCTGTCACAACACGGGAACCAGGAGTTAAACTGCTCTTGACGTATGCCGGCTTCTTAAGGCCTTTTTCAACTGCTTTTTTCGCCAGCAATCCGGCTGCAATCAATACGCTCGGGTTGGAAGTATTGGTACAGCTTGTAATTGCCGTAATAACTACCGCACCGTTCCGCAAGACGGACTTTTCACCGTTCGGATGCTCAACGTTTGCTTCTTTTCCGATTTCTTCGTCCGAAAGTCCGAAACCGCCTTTGTCAATCGGAGTGCGAAGCGCGGAGTTAAATCCTTCCTTCATTGCAGTTAACTCAATTCGGTCTTGCGGACGTTTAGGACCTGCCAATGAAGGAACCACCGCTGACAGGTCGAGTTCAACCACATCAGAGAATACCGGATCCGCCATATCGTCCGTACGGAACATGCCTTGCGCTTTGTAATAGGCTTCCACAAGAGCGATATGCTCTTCGCTTCGACCGGTTAAGCGAAGGTAATTGAGTGTCTCGTTATCAACCGGGAAGAAGCCCATGGTCGCTCCGTATTCAGGTGCCATGTTTGCAACGGTAGCACGGTCGGCGAGGCTCATCGCGCTTACGCCCGGTCCAAAGAACTCAACGAACTTGCCTACTACACCTTTTTTACGGAGGATATTGGTTACGGTCAAAGCCAAGTCGGTCGCGGTTGCGCCTTCCGCCAAGGTTCCGGTCAGTCTGAATCCGATAACCTCAGGTGTCACAAAGTAAAGCGGTTGGCCTAACATTCCCGCTTCCGCTTCGATACCACCGACACCCCAACCTACAACACCAAGACCGTTGATCATCGTAGTATGGGAATCAGTACCCACCAACGAGTCAGGGAATACCTGTGTTTCGCCGTCAACCTCTTTGGTCATGGCAACAGAGGCCAAATATTCAAGGTTAACCTGGTGAACAATCCCCGTAGCCGGAGGAACCGCTCGGAAATTATTAAAAGCGGTTTGCGCCCAACGCAGGAAACGGTAACGCTCTTGGTTGCGCTCAAACTCAAGCTTCATATTTTGGTCAAGTGAATCCTTGCTGCCGAAGTAGTCAACCATCACGGAGTGGTCGATTACAAGATCAACCGGCACTAATGGGTTAATCTTCTCCGGGTCTTTCGCCATTCTTTTCATCGCGGCGCGCATAGCTGCGAGGTCAACAACGGCAGGAACGCCGGTGAAATCCTGCAGTACGATCCGTGCCATCATGAACGGAATCTCTTGATTGACATCGCGCTCTTCGGTCCAGTTCGCAATTTTCTTTACATGATCTTCTGTAATTGCAACACCGTCAAACTGGCGAACTGCCGCTTCCAAAAGCACCTTGATTGAGAAAGGCAGCTTTGAGATGGAACCTAATTTGTTCTCTTCCAGTGCGGGTAACGAATAAAAAGTGTACGTTTTGCCGCCGACTTCCAAATTGCGGCGAGCAGAAAACTTGTCTTGGCTTGCCATCTTATGACCCTCCCTGCTGATGCAAACAGATAAAACTCACTCCACCCCATAAAGTGACTCCAAGCAATGAACCACCCACCCAAGTGCAAGCACTTGGGTGGGAACCCGTTAAGAAGCACCGGGTACTTTATGGGGAACTCTGAAATTAGTTTCACCTGTTAAAACACCGTTTCATTAAATGATATCTATATGTATTATAGATGATTTCCTTTCCAATTTCGATAGGCTTTTACAAAAAAATAATTGCCGGACTATTCCCATAGTCATTGTGCCTTATCTCCAGACAATTTATTACGTTGCAAAAATAAAAATGCCCGCGGCATCGAGAAGCCGCTTTTTACAATAGCAAGTGTTCTTTAAACGAATATCATGAAACTATCACGGGCCAAACGGAGGGAGCGGCAACATATGAATGTTCTTTTGGGGGTAATGACAATTGCATTGCCAAGTAAAGACGATCCGCTTTCATTAACAGACAGCTACGTCCCCTCGGCCACCTGGAGGTATTTTCATCTGGCAGGTCTTCGTCACGGAGTTAAGGTCATCTTCTTTTATCCGGAAGATGTTGATTTTGAAAAAGAACGTGTGCACGCATGGAGCTGTACCTCCAGAGACGCCAAAAGCGGGTGGAAACGGAGAGACTACCGATTCCCGGATGTTGTTTATGAAAATGTGGCTCTGCAATCATTACGGAGAACAGGAGCGTTAGACGTAAAAAGACGGTTCGCAAACCTGGGAATCCCGACCTTTAATCCGGCTTTGTTTCAAAAGTCGACCATGAGCAGCATCCTGAAGCGAAACCCGGAGATCGCCGACCATCTCCCGAAAACTGTAACTGTCCATCGAGTCGAGGATATATTGGCTCTTTTGTCAAAGACAAAATGTGTTTACCTAAAACCGGTTCGAGGCTCGGGCGGAAAAGGCGTAATTGAACTGTCTGTGAATCGGCGAGTTGTGCGGGTACGTGCACAGCGATTTTTTAACAATCAACCGGTAGACCGCACTTTCCCTCTTGAAAAATTGGTGGAGTTTTTAAACCGTTTAATCTGCTCTGAACGCTATATCGCTCAAGAAGGATTAAAGTTGCTCACCCGGGAAGGGCGAAAAATTGATTTTCGTTTCCAACTCAATCGGGACGAAACGGGCGAATGGCAGCTAGTTGCCATTCGCCCCAAACTGGGACCTATTGGGTCGGTTGTATCCAATCTCCATTCCGGAGGAATTGAAGGGGATTTTGATGAAATCGTGGACTGGGCGGCCAACGAAGGGTATTCCTTCCCTGATGAGGACGACTTGATTCATTTGGCGATCGAGACAGCCAAAGAATTTACCCGCTATCGCCCGAATCTTAGCCACATCGGCATCGATATTGCCGTAGATGTGAACGGCCGTTTTTTCGTGCTTGATGTGAATCCACGCCCTGGACGGAATATCCTGACACGCCCAATGATCGCCGCTTCGGTTGATTGCATCACCGGTTTCGCCAAATATCTGTATAAAAAATCAAGAAAAAAAAGCCGACCCCATTAGTCGGCTTTTTTCAGTTACCACCAAGCTTGGGGATATTGACGATCTCGAAAAAGATTATTATAAAGCAATGCGAACAAATAGAAGAACTGACCCAGGCGACCACGCAAACAGTACTCTTAAACCAACTTCTTCCTGACAAATCGAGTTTGGACCAATCTTTGTCAAACGCCGATGTCGTGGTGACTACCATAAATCATGCCCAAGAAGTGAGAAAGCTGCTTGGGAATCTGCAAAAACCGATTCTAACGGTTGGAGCGACGGGAGACGTTTCCGCACTCTTGGAGATAGCCAAATTGTCAGCCGGCACGAAAGTAGGATTTGTGTGTCTCGGCAAAAAAGGCGGTCAATGGATGGCACAACGTGTGCACGACGCCGGAATTACCCATATTGAAGGAACCGGATTGGGCATTGAGGATCAAGAGTTGAAAAAAATACTGGAGCAGGCAGATCGTATTTATGCATCTTCGGCTGTTTATCCGGAGCTCAAAGCTTTATCTCCAAAGAAAGTGATACTCCTGCCTTTTACATTGGAAAAATCCAGTGAAACACTTTTTGAAAGACCTTACCATCCAAGATTAGCAAAAGATTGCATTACCTGCGGGCAATTTACATTCCGCTACCATGGACTGCAGGACAGGTTACACGAAAAGTGGTACCTTTTGGTGAGCTTTCTAAATCAATGGTTCCTCCGTGATCTTGGACAATTTTGTGGCAAATGGAAAGTCCCAATCCTGTACCGGTTTTCTTGGTAGTAAAAAACGGATGAAAGATTTGATCCAGATGCTCTTGGGGAATTCCCGGGCCGGTATCTTGAATCTCGATTGTTCCCAAGCTGCCAACCCGATACAATCGAATGAAAACCACACCGTTTTCTTCCATCGCCTCAAAAGCGTTCTTAATCAGGTTGATCAGTAACTGCACAATTTTGTCCCGATCCATAAGGATATAGATCGGATCCAACTCGAACTCATGTTCAATTTGATGACCAAGTAATACCGCCTCGGATTTCATTAGATCGATCACTCTTTGGATACATTCTTGCAGCGGTTGGACTTTGAAATTTGAGACGTGAGGTTTCGAGAACTGTAAGAATTCTCCGGTCAACTCGCTGATTCTCGTGATTTCGCCCATGATAACTTCGTACCAAGGCTCGATGTTGTAATTTTTTTCTTTGGCTATCTGCAAGAAACCTCTTACGGTAGTTAAAGGATTTCGGATTTCATGAGCCATTCCGGCAGCCAATTCACCAATCAGCCTCAACTTTTCTGACCGGAGCATGTGCTCTTCTCTTCGCAGCCATATTTCTCTTTTCATCGTAAACAATCTCTCTTCCGTGAGTAACAGCAACTCATCCTTCGATTCGCCCTCATCCGGATAAACCGCGTATCCGTAGGTGATCTCAATCTGCAATTTCTTGGGAAATTCATTCACAAGCAGTTCAATTCTGTTTTGTATTTGATTGGATGTATCTTCGGCATACAAAGCAACCGCAAATTTATCCCCGCCATAACGCGCGAGTAAACGGGCATCATGAAAAATCTGCTGCAGAACTTCGGCGGTTTTCTTTAAAATCCGATCCCCGCTCTCAAAACCCTGTTCGTTGTTCATCGATTTTAAGTCAATACAATCGATTAGAAGCAAAGCCACTCGTTTTTTCCTTTTGAGCAATTGCTGAAGCTGCTTATGAAACTCTTGAAAATTTAACAATTCTGTAAGCAAATCATGGGTGGCAAGATGGGTATTTTCTTGCTGCAGCAGCTGTTTTTCCCTTTTTGCAGTTTGAAAATAATGAACCATCAGGACAATGATCACAAATCCCAGAAGGTCAAAAAGGGTGACCAAAAAGGTATAAAGGGTATGCTCCGAATAAGACAATCGAATCGACGAATACAGCAGGGCGAGAAAAACGGAAACCGCAACGGTTCGTCCTACTTTCCGTGTCTGATAGGTTTTGGCGGTCAGTAAGAGATACAAGTCAATACACCAATTCAAATGACTGACCCAATGAAAGATCCCAAGCAGGGCAATTTGCAGGACGCGAATGCGCGGGATCCGATTTTCAAACAAGATACTCAACAAAAGGCAGCTTCCCAAAAGAATCAGAAGGTTCACACTCACCGTTTTCTGCATCAAAACGGATGAAATCAAAATAAATACAACAAAAAACCCGAAAGCAATACGCAAGATCACATTTGCACACTCCAGGATGAATATTTTTCCACAGCTACATCTTCGATAAAGGCCCCGGGAGATTCCTTCCGATTTGTACGTCAATCAGAAAATTTAGTAGAGTAGAGAACTGAAATTTCATTGCGGGCGCAAGCTCGCTTTTACTTTTCCAGTTCCCCCTTCATCAAACCGGACGTGCGGTTTTCCCTCATCCGGCTTTCCGATGTTCTTCTTCTCTGTGCATTACGGTACTCTCTAAGAGGCAAGTTTCTTCAGTCCGGTGAGTGAGGCAACCATTCCTGCCACTCCGGACTTGCTGTGTTTCTTTCGACAGCTGTTCAATCAGTTTCATCAGCTTGTCATGGCAGATATTATCGAAGTACCCTTGAATGTCAATATCGACTACCCAGTATATACCTTTCTTGACAGCGCGGCGAATATGTCGCAAAGCCTGATGCTGGCTGCGTCCGGGGCGAAACCCATACGAGAAGTCTTGAAAGTCTGCTTCAAATATACGTTCAATCACCATCTTGGTCGCCATTTGACCACGCGATCACGGATGGCAGGAATACCCAACGGGCGAAATTTTCCTTCTCCCTTTGGTATCTCTTTCCGTCTGGCTGGCATCGGATGGTATTCTCCGTTTACGAGGTCACAGCCAATTTCGAATCTAAATCGTCCTTCCCCGTATTCCTTCACAATGTGGTCGATGGTTACTCCATCCACCCCACCGCTTCCTCCATTAGCCTTCACTCGTCTCCATGCTTCCCAAAGGATGTCCGGTCGGTGCACTTTGTCGTACAGCGCATGAAACCGCCGCTTCGGATTTTCCTTGGCCGCAGAGTATAGTGTTTTATAGAGTTGTTGAGCTTTTGCTTTGGTGTAGTTAGCAGGTTTCACTGCATTCACTCACTCTTACCTCCTCCAACACATGAACAAAGTGGGGTATTGCGCGTGCGCCCTTCCCTCCACGAGGTTGTGTTGTCCTCGCTTCACAGGTACTATGGCCCCCTCCGACTCCCTTCCCGCAGCTCGCCATTTCACCTTTTGGGCTTATAGGTCCGCTCTTTACGGCTGTCGCCGTGCGAGGTAGGGTATCCCTAGTTCCAGATACAACTTTCACAACATGCCGATCCCTTTACACCGGGGAGTTCTTCCGTGCTGCGTTCCAAGTTCTTCGCACGTTCCATGGTCTTCGCCCAATTTACCGGGGCTCGACACTCCCTTGTCCTTTTAAGGTCTTTTTTGACGATGCGGCAGGATTCACTTGATGTTACGGCCTGCTGTTTTGCTCGCTCTCCGTACAGGAGATACTTTGTCACAGGGCTTCAACCTTAGGATCTCTCCACCAGTTGCCTGTCAGCTACGGGACGACTTGGCTCTTACCTCGACCGGACTTGCACCGGCTAGTTGTACCTAGCTTGGCTAGGCGCGCACAAAACAAAAAAACGGCAATGCGAATCGCATTGCCGTTTTGCCGTCCTGGTGGGCCTAGGTGGACTCGAACCACCGACCTCACGATTATCAGTCGTGCGCTCTAGCCAGCTGAGCTATAGGCCCATGAAAATACACCACAAGGAAAGAGAAGCTGGTGGCTCGAGGCAGAGTCGAACTGCCGACCTACGGGTTATGAATCCGTCGCTCTCACCAACTGAGCTATCGAGCCGGGAAGACCTGCGCAGAATGGTGCCGGAGGTGGGACTCGAACCCACAAAATCACGATTTTGAGTCGTGCACGTATGCCAATTCCATCACTCCGGCAACTAGTGGTGCGGATGGAGGGACTTGAACCCCCACGGTCGCCCGCTGGAACCTAAATCCGTCAGTGCCTCGCAATCCGCTAAATATGCGTCAATTGAACGTTTAGCACCCGTGAATCCTGCGTCAGCTTGACCGGACTACACGTTTTTGCCAACGGCTGAATTTCTTAAATCCTGTGTGTTGTGAACGTTACGATAATAGCATCATTGGACTGCGTTTTCAAGAGGTAATTCCTTCAACGGTATGTGTCAGCAAATGTCACTCTGCAAAAAATACCGTGGGCGTGTTACAGCAGTGTTTATACCGTCTTCGGACGCTTCGATAGAAAGAGCATGACAATCCAATAGTTGGGATGATGTTTATATCGCCTGAATAGCCTTCCTGAGGTCGTGTTCTGACGGTTCGACGTACCGCATTGTGGTCTGAATATTGTCATGCCCCGCCAAACGAGCAACTTCCTGAATCGGAACTCCTGCATTGACCAACTTCTTGCAGAACGTGTGCCGTAGCGAATGGCAAGAGTACTGTCCTTCGATTTTTCTTCCATCTTCCGACCGTTCCAACAATCCACAGCGTTCTAGATAAACGTCAATCATAAACCCAATTCCTCTTGTTGTCATTTGTCCTGCCCTTTCGGATACGAACAGATATTCACTAGTTTGATGAATTGGTTTGTTACTGTTGTCACGATGGGCAAGCCAAGATTTCAACGCTTTTTTCAATTCATTGTGCATAGGTATAACGCGGTATTTGCCACCTTTACCATTGACAACGGTCACTGTACCTTGCCGAATGTCAATATGGTTCAGTTTGAGTTCGCTTACTTCTTCAACGCGTAGTCCTGCATATAACATCGTAAAAACTATGGCACGGTCTCTAGCTTGTTTGAACGCGTTACGTTCTGTCTCCAACGCATAGAGCAAACGGTTCTGTTCCTGTTCGGTCAACCACTTGGGAGCGTAGCTCTGCTGAACACGTTTCATTTTTACTTTTTCGGCTGGATTGTTGCCGATATGTCCGGCATCCACAGCCCAAGAAAAAAACGTTTTCAGTGTTGCAATCGCCTTGTTTACGGTAGCTGGCTTCTGCCCTAACGCACTCATGAGATATGAACGGAAATCTTGAAGCGTGATTGTGCTAACGTCTTGTGGTTCAAATTGCTTACCTTCCGTTTGCTCGTACCATGTTGCGAACTTGTTCAAAACAGACAGATATGTACGAATCGTTTTCTCGCCTTTATCTTCGTTTCTCAACCAAGCCTCAAATTGTAAAAGATAGTGATTCATTTCCAGCACCTCATAATCCGTTGTGTTCTACGATGAGTTGATGTTATGATTATACAGTGTTCTCGGACGAATTGTCAAAGTTTTTGAGTATAATTCATCTGAGAATCATATTTCTAGGATGATTATTGAACGGATGAAGGTAGGGGTACAAGGGGGACGGTAGCCACCCGTTTGCAAGAACTGCCCTAAGTTTATTCACATACCCCGGCAGATATTGGACAGACATTGAAACAAATGTTGCATTTTCAAGGAAAGGAGGCAGCCCCATTGAATACAACTCATGATTTGTTCCTAGAACGATACGGCAAAAAGTATCTGGACAAAATTGAACATCTGCGGAAACGCATCATTGAATACGAAACAGGCGAAAACCAGTTCGTTGTGATTCCACTTGAAGCAGGTTTAGGAAAAAGTTTGCAGTCTGACCGGATAATAGGCGAGTATTGGGCTGCCGACAATGCTGAACATAGACGTTTTCTGCTTGTGAAGCGTTTTGTGGAGGATGTTGAATCCAGTGTTGAAAGAATCAATCAGCATTGTGGCAGAACTGTTGCATACGGCATTACAAGTGTCAATTTGAATGACTACAAGGATAATCTCGTTCAACTGCTAGACTTTCCGGTGGTTGTGGTAACGCACGAACGGTATGTGAGATTGTCCAGAAATCCAGTCGCAAGAAGGTACTTCACACTGGACAGGCATACCCTGATTATTGACGAAGCATTGAATCAGTCAATTGTTTCGTTTTCCGAAGAATCATTTCGACGTGTCCAGTACATTTTGCCTGTCGCTCTCCATACAAGTTTACTTGAGGCGTGCAAGAATCTTTTTGACGAAATTTCTATTCAGAAGCAAAGTCATTACAGCAACCGTTTGGGAAAATGTCGCCCAAAGTTTGACAAGAAAACGTTCAACAAATTCAAACGGGACGTGGAAGCAAACTTGCACAATGTTTCACCAAAGGACAGGGATGAAGTGGTAAAGTTCGTTGATTCGTTGGAAATGCTTTATAACGGTCAATGCCTTTATAACTTTGATACAATCTCTAGCTTTGACCGTAGCTTTGAGCGTTGGGGTCTGCAAAATAATATCATTCTTGACGCTAACGGAAGTATCGACCGTCAATACCGATATGACCCGTTTGTGAAGATTGACCGACAAACGCCTATCATTGAACACAGCAGTACAACTCTTTATCAAGTCAACTTCAATGCTTCCAAGAACAGTATAAACAAAACGGAAAACTATTTTCCCGAAATTTGCAAGCGGATTGTGGAACGGAAGAAAGACGATGATTCGACACTGGTGGTCACGCAGAAAACTCACAAGGATATGGTGGAAAAACTTCTAAGTGAATACGGTATGGAAGGGATTGCCGTTTCATATTTTGGGGACATCATCGGCAGAAATGATTGGCGGGATTATACCCAAGTGTGGATTATTGCAAATCCATTGTATCGCATGGAAACGTATCCTTTACGCTGGTCGATGGTATCACAGAAGCCAATCAATCGGCATAATCTGTCGTTTGTCTCTGATACGGGAAAGCTACGCTTCAAGAACAAGGACTTTGAGAAGATACGGTTTGGATGCGTAGTATCGGAAATCTACCAGGCTGTAAAACGTATCAACCGCGACAACACAAGGAACGCTGAAATGTTCGTTGTTACGGCTGATAGTGACGTGATGAAGGAATTGAAAAAACAATTGAAGGGGGTACGGATGGGGGACGTGATTGATTTGAACGTCCAATACCGTCATAAAGCTACAAAACAACGCAAACAGACACAAGGCGAGAAGATTGCCGACTTTCTCATGCGTCTTGACCCCGGTGAATACGATAAGGCATTTATTCGGAACGCTGTTGCCATCGACAAGAAGAACTTTTCACGCAGTTTGAATGACATCAAAGTACAGGAACTTGTGAGATTCGGACGGATACAGATTGGTACACGCAAGATAAAAGTCTTGGGCGACCGTTGAAACATCTTTACGCTACTATCGTAGCTACATTCCCCTCTAACGAGTGAATGACCTAAAAGTCTTCACTCCTTTTTATATATGGGGAAAATGAAGACTTTGTTTGAAAGCGTTGAGAGACAAGGGTTCTAAGTGTTATGTCCGTTGCTCTATCACGTCAAAATATTCTTCAATTACATGCTTTTCTTGCGTAGCAAAGAAAGCTCGGTTACCGTAGGTAAGCGAAATGAAAAGTACCGGATGCCCCCTCCCCATCAATCACTCTGACACAAAAAGTGTACAAACTGTTCAAGTGTCTCATTTGTTTCATAATCGGGTAGGAGGCTACCCATTAATTGAGTAGCCGGCCTCCCACACCACCGTACGTACCGTTCGGTAT
>NZ_JBHSHC010000115.1:0-40449 GCF_042652925.1 Effusibacillus consociatus | reverse complement strand
ACGAATAAACTCGATTTCCAATCCGTTGTCATGAGCGATTCGTTCGGCGTGTTCCCGTAATTCTTCCCGAATAACGTCAGGATCCTGACGCACACAAAATTGAAATAAATTAAAATAAAAGGCGACATTTTCGAAACAAATGTCACCTCCAATCTTACCGACCAACATATAAATTTCTTAACAATGTTGGCACGGATGTATCAAATCCCTTATTTCACCATAAAGAGTTTGCCCTAAGCTATGAAAAAAGAAGGGCTTATTCCCAATAAAATCATTCGGTACATGAACGTCTGTACCTTCCCAATCCGTTCATTTTCGCATTGAATGTAAAAAAGGTGAAAAGAGGTACAGCCCATGTTCTTGCAAATCCTGCAATGGTTTCTAAATCAATACGGCGGAACTAACGGTCAATCTTTCCTTCCACGATTTTTCGGCCAACAACGGGAATTTCCACCTGCAATGCCGGGATTTCCAAATTTTTTCTTCCCACACAAATCTGGCAACCCAGATCCTTCACCCCATATGCCATTTGGCTTTCCGACCTGGATGTCAAAATGGATGGAGGGAACCGGGGGTAGACCGGGGACGGTCAATCCATTCTCTATGTTTCAAAACAATGGTCAACCATCCAATCCGAATGGTTTCTGGCCATTTCCGGCAAATGCGAACTTTCCCGCTGCTCATACCTCGAAAAAAAGGAGAAAGAACAAGAAACGGCGTACAAGATGAATCTATCGAAAAAGCCTTCTTTCCGTTCAGGATAGAAGGCTGCTTTTTTAACTGTCGAGGAGTTGGTCATGAAAGACGAAGAAGGATCTTCTCATTCCCCAATGTTGTCCTCAAACCATACTTGTAATGCTTGAAGCGAAGTAAAGCTGAAGATTTCTTCTCCGTTTTGACCATCATCGCTTCCCGCATTTTCTCTTAACGAGATTTGACCTCCGTCGTCTGAAACGATTATGGCGTATGGATAATTTATGTTGATGTATCTCGAATCATCATCGATATCGAGTTGATTGGCAAATCTTTTGGAGGCCTCTTACTCTGCTTTCCTCCGATCCACACCTCAATCAACATTGCAGTTTGGTTAAGCTCCAACTTGATGTCCTGAATTCTAGTTGGCTCCGGAATAGGATCCCCATCTCTTTCCATACCGTAAAGATGGAGAGCCATCGCTTCCTTTGCCATCGCCAATGCTTCTGTATCGTCATTCCCGCATGTGTAGCCACCTGGAAGATCAGGAAACTCAATTGATATGCCATCTGATCATTTGATTTGCAAAACAAAAAATCGGCAGTCTGTATGACTACCGATTTCCTTGATATGACTGGTGCCGGAAGCCGGACTCGAACCGGCACGGGTTATACACCCGAGGGATTTTAAGTCCCTTGTGTCTGCCATTCCACCACTCCGGCATGGAATAAATGGAGGCGCCACCCGGATTTGAACCGGGGAATAAAGGTTTTGCAGACCTCTGCCTTACCACTTGGCTATGGCGCCGTGAAACACCCATGAAAGGTGCACACTCCAAGGTGTCTGAAAATGGTGGAGCATAGGGGATTCGAACCCCTGACCTTTGCACTGCCAGTGCAACACTCTACCAACTGAGCTAATGCCCCATTATCGGCGACAAAGTATATTATACATAGCCGGAGCGAGATAGGCAAGAGGGCGAAAAAACTACCAGCGGGACTCTTCGCTTAACTCGGACTTACACACCCGGGCAAAACTTCAACATGCTCCTGAAAAGCTCCGGTGAAACCCTCGCCACGCTCGATTTGAATCCATTCTCTCCGCTGGCAGTGCAGTCCTTGGGTAATAAAGTCGCAAGCAATCTGCGGATCAATCCTGTCCCCGCAGGTATACACGTCGACACTCGCGTATCCGTGCTCGGGAAAACTGTGAATGGTCAAGTGCGATTCGGAAATGATAACGACCCCGCTTACCCCGTGCGGCGTGAACTTGTGGAACGTCACTTCCCGCACTTCCGCTCCCGAATTCAGAGCCGCATTCACCATGATCCGTTCGACTTGCTCCATATCATTCAAAATTTCAGGGTCACATCCCCACAATTCCGCAATAACATGACGCCCCATCGTATCCATTTCAGATCCCTCCAAACTCACAACAGCCATCCACCCAAGCAGCACCACACTCGTGATGGATATTGTGCAATATGTACGTTTCAAGGGCAATTGTGATACTTAGTATCTGACAGGGGGCAACAAATTAGACTTGGAAAAATTTAATGTTTACGATTTAGGAAATCCTCAATTGCGGCCTGGTGAATGTCCGAATTCCAAAGTGACGCACACAACCGGCTTTCAAGATCCATTGCTTCTTCCAGGCGCAGATCCCGCGCCTGACGCATCATTTGCAGCATGCTCTGAACGGCCAACGGAGAATTTCCGGCAATTTCTTCTGCGAATTTCCACACCTTCTCCCAGAAGGCCTCTTTTGCTGCAACTTCATCCACAAGTCCAATCCGCTCCGCTTCTTCGGCTGAAAGCACCCGACCTGTTAAAATCAGACGGAGCGCTTTTTGATACCCAATTGTTCTTGCAAGAAGAGCTGCCCCTCCCCAGCCGGGAGTTATCCCAAGTTTCACCTGTACAAATCCAACTGTAGCTGTTGTGGAAGCCACCCGAAAATGACATGCCGCAGCAACCTCCCCGCCACCGCCGCGCGCAGCCCCGTTCAATGCAGCAATCACAGGCTTTTGAAACGTTGCAATCCGGTACAGGATATCGCGCATGTCTGTCCATTTTTCATATACATCATTAGGTGTTTGAAGCACTTCGTGGAATTCTTTCAAATCCCCGCCGGCAACGAATGACCGTTCCCCGGTTCCGGTCAGGATTACGACCCGGACCTGATCGTTCTCCTCCGCCTGAACCAGTGCATGCGAGAGACCTTCCATTACTTCAGAGTTAATTGCGTTGCTTGCTTCAGGTCGATTAATTCGCAGTACGGCAATATGATTGTTTGTTTCATACACAACCGATCCGGACATAAAAACCCTCCGTTCAAAACAGTATGCATTTATCGTAACAAACTTCGAATGGAGTGTGAACATCACGAAAATAAAAAAAGGCCTTACCCAACGAAGGTAAGACCATATTCAGAATCTTGAGTCGGAAGCCGCCCCCAGTTTAAACATCTTGGTCACTAAAGGGACAAACTGTTCCCCCGGTAACTGTTTAATGGAAGAAAATTAAGGAGTGTTCGAAACTCCTTCCTGTTTAACCGGACCACGCTCCCGTCGATTCACCGCGAATGCGACCGCCAGAACAACAACCGCTGTCAAAATCGGGATTAGATAATGAGAACCCGGAATCGCATGAACCCATTTTTCGATGTTTTTATCCGATATCAGCATTTCCCCTGCCGTATAGGCAAGGATCCCGGCTCCTATGTAGATGATGGCCGGATATTTTTCAATTAATTTAAGAATGAGCGTACTTCCCCACACGATGATCGGAATGCTTAACGCGATACCGATTACCAACAGCCAGAAGTTTCCTTTTGCCGCTGCGGCAACCGCCAATACGTTATCCAGACTCATAACCAAATCTGCGACAATAATCGTCTGCACAGCCTGGAACAAGTTAGCTCCTGCCTTAATGTCTACATTTTCTTCTTTGTTCACCAGTAGTTTATAAGAAATCCAGACAAGCAGCAGACCTCCGATTACCATTAAGAACGGGATCTTTAAGATCCAAACCACCACAAACGTAAGGAGGATCCGCAATACCACCGCGCCCAAAGTGCCGTAGCCAATCGCTTTTTTCCGCTGAAGATCGGGAAGATTGCGGCTTGCAAGCGCGATTACGATCGCATTGTCTCCGCTGAGTACCAGGTTGATAATTATAATTTTCAATAAATCCGCAAAAAATCCAACATCCATTCTTGTCGCCTCCCCAGAGTAGTGTTCCACAAAATCGAAAAATAAAAAGACCCCTGCCTCAAATCAAGAGGCAAAGGTCTTGCAAACAACGTTACGTTGCCAGTAAAGCCGGGGTCATTACCCGGAATGACGACTTTACTGTAAAAGCTACTCCCCTTTGCGGAACAAACATATGCTTTCAAAAAGCATATCGCGGTCCCGCCCATATTGTCAATGAGAATGTTTCCATGTGAATATTTCCAGAAACGTTTTTTGACAGGAATCTGTCGAAGTGTATCGAATTCTATATAGGATATGTTGTGTAGATGGAGGTTGTGACTGATGGAAAATCGGCTGAAGCCCCGTGTGAAAATTTTGCGTTATTCCGATCCGGACCGGTTATCCCTCGCCAAAAACGCGGCGATATTTTTAGGAAAATTAGACGAAGAAAACATCAAGCGCCCGTTAAACATGCTGAAAATGGGCCATACATCGGTGTTTCGCGGCGAACACGTCAAGTTTGAATTCTGGACCACCAAGGTGGTGTACGACCACTTGGCGACCTATACAACAGCTCAGCTTCGTGCATGCGGGGGGCTTCGGGCTAACGAAGCCCACCATTTTATCCCGCCCGTTGAAGCTCCCGAATTGTACGAAATTGGGCAGCGGCATTTGGAAACTTACAAAATGCTGGTTCACGGGATCGACCCCGAAACCAATGATCCAAAAGAGCGCATCCGGTTGCAAACTGCCCGTTCTGTGGCTCCGATGAGCGTCGAATTGCATTACATCCTGCAGTTTAATTTCCTAACCCTGATGGAAGCTGTCTTTCCACAGCGCATTTGGGAACCGGGTGCCCAACCGGATACGTTCGAAGTCGTGAATATGATGTGGGAACAGGTTCGCGAACATGACCCCGAGTTGTGGGAGCTTGCAAAAGACATCTACGGCCCGGAAGCGATTGCCTGGAAAAAAGCCCGCGCTCGATTAAAGAAAGAGAACCCTGAACTGTTCCAGGAAATTATGACCAAATACGGTCAGCTTAAATCCATGTGGAGCTAAGCTACTATTAAAATCTTTTATGGAGGAAAATTATGAACGTATCACGCCGGCTCGAGAATTTTAGCTCGGCCATCTTTTTTGAACTGAATGAACTTAAACAGCAGCTTCGTGCCGAAGGAACGGACATTATCGATTTGGGGATCGGATCACCTGATCTTGCTCCACCACCTCATGTGATCCAAACTTTGTCGGAAGCAGCTGCCGATCCGAGTGGATACGGATACCCGACTTCTGAGGGCAGCCTCTTTTTTCGGGAAGCGGTCGCAAATTGGTATAGGAATCGGTTCGGCGTTCACCTGGATCCTCAGACCGAGTGCATCGCACTTATGGGTTCCCAAGACGGGTTGTCCCATTTGGCACTTGCTTTAGTGGATCCGGGGGACTATGTACTGGTTCCCGACCCTGGATATCCGATCTACGAAGTCAGCATCCATTTGGCAAACGGGGTTCCTTACCTGATGCCGCTCAAGGAAGAGAATCAGTTTCTGCCCGATTTCTCGACGATTCCCGCCGAAGTCGCTCAGAATGCAAAATTCATGATCCTCAACTACCCGAACAACCCGGTCACAGCAGTTGCAGACCGTGAGTTTTACGAAAAAGCCATTTTGTTTGCCAGACGGCACAACATTGTTATTGTCAGCGACATTGCTTATTCAGAATTGGCGTTTGACGGTTACAAGCCGATGAGCATACTGGAAATTGAGGGTGCCAAAGAGGTGGCTGTCGAGTTCCATTCTTTGTCCAAAAGCTTTAATATGGCGGGCTGTCGGATCGGCTTTGGGATTGGAAACAAAGAGATTCTCAAAGCACTCGCCATTGTGAAATCCAACATCGACTATGGAATTTTTACCGCGATTCAAAAAGCGGGTGCAGCCGCACTTCTGGGTGACCAAACACATACCGTTACAATGTCGAAGACCTATCAGGCACGGCGTGACGTATTACTCGACGGACTTGCCAAGATCGGTTGGACGATTCCCAAACCGCAAGCCACCATGTTTGTTTGGGCCAAGATTCCGGTGGCTATGTCATCCCGTGAGTTCACGCGTGAGCTTCTGCGTCACACAGGTGTTGCAGTCGTACCGGGTGTTGGCTTTGGAACCCATGGGGAAGGGTTCGTACGAATTGCCCTGGTACAGCCCGCAGAGAAACTTCAGGAAGTGGTAAGCAGAATTAAGGACAGCGGAATGCTTCGTTAACGCGGAAATGCAACCGGCAGCCCCCGTTATCTGCTGGATGAGGCAATTCGTCTCTTAACCGAACAAATGGAGAAACTGACTTATTCGTAACAAGCTTGATAAATTGCGAGCACATCCGCCTCCCGCAGTTGACGAATCCCCGGGATAAATCCTTGCCCGCGGCCGCCCACCCGAACCGCATCGGCCGCGATCCGGGGAAGTGCATCCTGCGGGATTCCCTGATTTTTCAGGGTGTCTTTCACACCGATTTCTTCAAACCAGGTTTCCACCGCTTGAATGGCAGCTTCCGCCGCCTTCAGATCATCCGCCTCCTGCACCCCAAACACGCGTCTTCCCATTTGGGCGAATCGTTCCGGACGTTCCTTGTACACATAGCGAAAATAGTCGGGTGCCAGAATAGCAAGTCCCCTGCCGTGCGAGATGTCATAGTGACCTGACAGGGGATGCTCCAATTGATGAGCAGTGAACGAACCTCCCCGGCCTGCCCCCGCCACCCCAATCAGAGCCAGCGTACTGGCCCAAAGGATCGCCGCTCTCGCCTCATAGTTTGTCGGCTCTGCCAGGGCAATTTTTGCAAAACGAATCACCGTTCGCATCAACCCTTCACTGATCTCATCCTGCACATGGGCATCCTCTTCTCCCGTCAAATACACTTCATACAAGTGGGAGAAAATATCCGCACAACCGTCTGCGGTATAGGAAACCGGAACGGTATAAGTAAGTTCAGGGTCAAGGATGGCAACTACCGGAAAAAGAGCCGGTCCGGTAATGCTGGCCTTTTCCTTCGTTTCCCAATTCGTGATCACTGCGATTGAATTTGCTTCTGAGCCTGTGGCGGCCAAGGTGGGCACCGTAAGGACAGGAAGGGCTTCTGTGATCGGCAGCAGTTCTTTCCAGAGTCCCGTATGTCCTCCCGCCATGTATTCATGGATCGGTCGAAGGGATTTTGCCACCGCGGCAATCGCTTTCGCAGCGTCCATCACTGATCCCCCGCCGAGCGCAACTATCAGATCGCAGTCTTCTTCTCTCGCGATGCGGCCCCCTTCATCAATTGTTGAAGCTCTGGGATTTGGTTCGATCCGATCAAATACCAATACCTCAAGCCCTGCCCCGTTCAGGAATTCAAGAACGCAATCCAGGATCCCGGTTTTCTTGGTGGAAGTTCTGCCGGTAACCAGAAGAACTTTCCGGCCATATTTAACCGCTTCCGCGCCGATTTTCCCAACTTCGCCCGCTCCAAACAGAATTCGTGTCGGCATCTGCAATTGAAAATTCAACATTCTTCTCATCCCCTTTTTTCCGATCGTATGGCTTAGTATTTTATAGCTCCCTTGGGAAATTCTAAAAAGGACTATTTCCCCATGTAGGAGGGCTTGTTGTGCGTTTCATGACTGTTCTTATGCTGCTTGCCGGCCTCACTGTCCTTGCTGGTTGCAATAACCCCAAGCAAGCTTTGCCGAAAGTAGGAGGGCCTGCCATACAAGGTGTCATCGGCGAGGGGCCGATCAGTGAATTGGATCTCCCGATTGTCGAACGACAATTGCTCGAAGGCATGAAGATACGTGCTGCCGGCGAGCGTCCGTTAAAAATTGTCCAGACAGCTCATACCAGCCGGGTTTCCTATGTATTGTACAGTATGCCAAACAACGACGGGCTCGCGGTAGTGTCCAAACAGGGTCCCAATGTGCGGATCCTGAATCGCATTCCGATTGTTCCCGGAGATCCGAATAAAAACCTAGTGTCGTATAATACGATCGTGGCCGGTAACCCGTGGGATCCTGACAACGGCGTCGTGTTCGGCATAGTGTATAATCCCTACATCAAAACCATTGAAGCGTTCTTCCGGGATACCACCAAAGTGAAAGTGGATGTAACAAACCCCCGCGGGTTTATTATCATTCGTCCCGGGGCCGATACCCGATTCGTCCAAATTAACGCGATTGGCGACGGTGGATTGTGGTGGACGCAGGACACCCGTTGACCGGCTTACTTAAACAACTCTTGGTAGGCTGACAGGTCAATCCCCTTTTTTTCAAGGAATTCTTTAATTCTCGCCTGATCCTTCTTTTCTCCGGCGATAATATATCCGCGAATCACATCATCTTCTTCAATCTGGGAATGTCCTTTTTCGGAAGCGACTTCCCGGATTTTTTTATCAATCATCTTTTTTGCCATCGGTCGAACGAAAAATGGGATTGGAGATAACAGTTCCTCCAACAGCTCTTTGGATTTGGTCGTATATTCCATGTGTAACCGCTCCTCACGATGTATTAAATTGAACCATCCAAAATTCTACCATTGTCCCGCAATCATTTCCAGTGATCGTCCGGTACAGGCGAATTTTACCTCTCAAAAAAACACCTTTTTGGGCACACACTATCTGTAGTTATTTCTTATAAGCAAGGGGGATCTCACGTGAGACCTGTACTCCGCCGCAGAACAGATAAGGGAATTCCTTTTTTTTATTTTGACTTGGCAGACCCAAGTCACGAAAGTCTGTTAAAAAAGGCCCGCAAACTGGATCCTATGGCTGCAATCAGCAAGGTAACCCGGTACGACGAATATTGAGGTGGTGTTCCATGAAGACAGCATCCCGATTACTGCTCTCTCTGCTGATCGTATCACTCATTGCGGTTACTCCCGTTCGGGCGCACGATGAGTTGTCAGCACCGCCGCAAACCGATCCGACAGCCAAGTTTCAAAAAGCGTCCGCATTGACCAAAGCTCCCTGGTTTTACATTGCAGCGATGTATCAGTATGAAACAAATTTGCAGTGGAAAAAGAAAGGACAAGCAGGAGGAACAGTTGTTGAACTTCCGTCCAATCTTTGGTGCGGTACACTGAATCCGAACCAAACGGACCGTTACGAGGGGACCATCAGGATCTACAACGGGATCGGACGGGACGGCAATAAGGATGGGATTGCAGATCCCAAAAATGAAGAAGATGTATTGTATGCGCTTGGGACTTTTCTCGCTTCGAACGGAACTTCTGAGGAAGATGTGCGTATCACACTGTGGAATTATTATAACGAATCGATGATTGTCGATCGGATCACCAATTTCGCCCGCATCTACAACCAGTTTAAAACTACAGAATTAAAGGGAAACGCCTTTCCTATCTCCAAGCGATACAATTACTCTTATCGAAGCACTTGGGGGGATCGCCGGGGGTGGGGCGGCCGCCGGATCCATGAGGGCACCGATATCTTTGCGGGATACGGAACGCCGGTTGTTGCCACATCCTATGGATTTGTTGAACTAAAAGGATGGAACGATTACGGCGGATGGAGAGTTGGTATTCGAGATTTGAACAACGTGTACCATTATTACGCTCATTTATCCAGTTATGCGAAGGGAATTCAAATCGGAAGCATTGTTACCCCAGGACAAGTGATCGGGTATGTGGGATCCTCCGGCTACGGAAAGCCGGGCACGTCCGGAAAATTTGCCCCCCATCTTCACTATGGGATGTACAGGGATACGGGAAAAACAGAATTTGCTTTTGACCCAACCCCGTATTTGCGGCGTTGGGAACGGCAAACGAAAGCCCGCTAAACAGCGGGCTTTGTTGTTTACTCATCCCCGTAAGTCACATCATGTGTGGGGTGGATGAACGGGGCGAGCGGTGACGGAACATCGCCTGACAATAACAGTTGGTTCTCTCTTCGTTCAGAACCCGGGTCATGTTCATTATCGACCCATTGATCTCCCGACAGAATCGCCGGGTCAATCTCTCTGCTCCAATGATCAAGCGGTGTGTCACGCCAAGGTGCCTTTTTTTCACGCAGTGGCGGATTGATGTCTGTCATCTCCGCATCACCTCCGTTCATATTTTTCCCGCCTGATGCCGTGGAATGCGCTCATGTAGAATTGTCATCAGGTACATACTGGGTAAAGAAGGCGATTCATGGATGGAGCAGGAGAATAGGATATGAGTGATGAGTTGAATATGGAGCTGCTTGGCGACCGAATCCTGATCGTTACTCCCCACCCGGACGATGAAACGATTGCAACAGGCGGCCTCATCCAACGAGCTTTGCAAAGGAAAAAACAAGTTCGATTACTTGTCGCAACAAATGGCGACGGCTTCCGGAAGGCGGCCTGTCAAATGTCCGGCAATCGCTCCCCCAAGCCGCAGCACTACAAACTTTTGGGAGAAAAACGGCAAGCTGAACTTTTGCGCGCCGTATCGATTCTGGGTCTTTCTGAAAATCACGTACGCTTTCTGGGGTTTCCGAATGGAGGGCTGGCCCATCTTTGGAATGAGCATTGGGACACGACAAAAAAATATTCCGGACGAACCGGGTGCACCGAATGTCCGTACTCTCTGGCTTATGCTTCCCATGCGCCTTATTCGGGCCAACAATTGGCACGGCTAATCGAATCCGTGTTAACTCAATATGAACCAACGGATGTGATTTTTCCGGCGCGTGAAGACCGCCATGATGACCACTGGGCGACACAGGCGTTCACACAATACGCAATTGCCAAATGCAAAATCCAATCGCATCAGTGGAGCTACCTGGTACACTATCCGGATTGGCCCAATCCGTACGCATATCGGCCAAACCACAGTCTGTCTCTCCCTTCCGACTACGATTTCACATCTCAATGTCCGTGGTTCACCTTCACTTTAACCCCGACGGAGGTAACAGCGAAATTACGGGCACTTTACGAACATAAAAGCCAAATCGAGGTCATGAAAGAGTATCTGGAATCATTCGTGCGAAAAAATGAACTGTATCAGTCAGTCCATCCTGAGCTCTTCCGGCAATCTGCCACCCTTCGAGGGTCTAAACACGAGATCAACCTGACTTATCAATCAGGGATTTGGAATCTTACTGTAATGCCCTATCCGCCTTCAGATCCCGCTCTGAAATTCGTGGTGTTTTTGCGTTCTTTATCGACCGATTCCGAACAACAGTATGTTTCATACGGAATGGCCCATCGAATTCCTAACCAGATTCTGCGAGGTGCCCATCATTTCTTTTTGTCGTCGGAAGTCCGAAAAAAGGGGAAACCGATTGACCGCACCTCTTGGGGACTCTATTGTCTTTCGGCAGATGACTCAGGTTCGGTCGATCTATAAGAAAATCTAATTTCAGTTTCAAGTCCCCTCGCATATTTATTTACTAGACAGCAATCTGCTGTCAAAACCTGAGGGGGGATTCAATTGGCAGCCACTTTTGCTCGCGTGTCAGGTTGGATTTTCATTGTCCTCGGCATTTTAGGATTTTTTATCAATGATTTATTCGGACTTATTCAATTTGATTCAGTTCATAATGCGGTTCATCTACTATTCGGAATACTGGGTCTGGCGGCGGCAGCAACGAACAAAGCTCAGATTTATGCAACCATCCTGGGGGCGGTCTATGTACTCTTGGGGGCAGTCGGATTCTTTCTCCCATCGCTTTTGGGAATCCACCTCGAAGCACTTGAAAATATCCTGCATCTCGTTCTTGGTGTGTGGGGCCTTTTTGTCGGAGTATATAAGAAGGCATAATGGCAAATCCTACAGACTGCGGACTTACCCCGCAGTCTTTTTCTTTTTTCATCACCAAGAGGAGGCGATTCGATGAAACTGCGCGAACTCATGACCAGTGAGGTTCAGACCTGCAGTCCCCAGGATACGGTTGTAGAAGCTGCTAAAATCATGCGGAATATTGATGTGGGGATTGTCCCGGTTTGTGAAGGCGACAGATTGGTTGGTGTGGTGACCGACCGGGACATTGTATTGAATGTCGTTTCTGAGGGGAAAGACGTCAATACCACTCGTGTACAAAATTGCATGACCAGCTCCGTGGTAACCGGTACTCCGGATATGGACGCACATGCTGCAGCCGATCTGATGGCGGAAAATCAAATCCGCCGTCTGCCGGTAGTCGACAACGGACGACTGGTGGGGATTGTTGCAATTGGTGATTTGGCAACCATCACGATCCATGAAAATGAAGCTGGCCACGCACTGTCCCAAATTTCGGAACCGAGCCAACCCCAACACTGATAGGCCCATCAAAGTGAAGATAAGTTCACGCAGCTTATTCCGGGTACTTTCACTCTGAGTACTAAGTCACGCTTAGGCACTAAAGTGCCAAAGCGTGCTTTGGTTGGAGGCCCGAAAATTTTAAAAGTGACAAACAGACCGCCCTTCCGGTAGAATCAGATCGACACACTACCGGAAGGGCGGTCCTTTATGTCACCTCGAAAATGGCGATTGTTTATTTGGCTCACCATCACCATATTGTTTATGCTTTTGATCTTTGTAAAATCGGCCGAACCCTATCAAGAGCAGGATCTAAAACCCCAATTGTCCGCTTGGGTTCCGCTTTCGGTTCTGGAAACATTGCTTCCCCGTATTGAATTCCAATACGACAAGGATCTGATCACTTGGCGGCAGCCCTATGACATGATGGAATTTTTGATTCGAAAAGCGGCCCATGTCAGCGAGTTTGCCATTCTAACCTTGCTATGGATTCGAACATTCTCCCATACGAGGCTAACAGGTCCGAACAGCACATGGATCAGCGGAATGATCAGTCTTTTGTATGCGCTGTCCGATGAATGGCATCAAACGTTTGTGCCAAATCGGACAGGACACTTGATTGACGTTGGCGTCGATTCCATCGGAATAGCACTGGTCGTCGTGCTGGTCTGGATCCGCTTTTTAAAAACCGGTAAATCTTGACTGTCTACACCGCAACTCCCTCTGCAGAGTGCATTTTGACTCCCGGGTGGCGACGAAGCGACAAGAGTGTCATCGCTATGCATGAACCGCCAGCAAACAACAGGAGCATCCGAATATCCGACCAGATGAATGCTGCGTCCCCATTTGAAATAACCGCCTTTTATCGCCCGTTCCCCGAGTTGGGAGGAAAGCAAATTGCGGCTTTCATTCGGAATGTAAAGAATGTCTGCTTGTTCCGGTTTCTCTTTCGAAACGGTAGCGGCTTTTTGGGAGAAATCAGCGGGAATTTGAATCATCATGTAATATTTCCCGTTTTCAAGTCCTTCTTTCCCACTCTCATAAGATATAAAATCCCATTTTAGCTTGGGATCTTCAGCCAGCTTCTTCACCAAATCCTGACCTATATCGACCTTTTCTCCGTTCATTTCGGCCCCTAGATCCTGGTTTCTTATTTTTATCTTCCTCATGCTTTTTTTATCTTAGAAAATCGGAAAATTACCGGGGTTGTCTTTCCAAATGAAGGGAATCCAAAGCGAACGGAGTACCGTAAAAGTAAGAGAATCAATCCCGTAAAAACAAAAAAACCCCCGGCTTTTTCGGGGGTTTTACCATTATTTACGTTCGCTGATCGGTACGAATTCCAGATCGACCGGACCTGTGTATTCGGCACGCGGACGAATGATTCGGTTGTTTTTATACTGCTCGAGGAAGTGAGCAGTCCAACCGGACATACGGCTCATCACAAAGATGGGGGTAAATAACTCGACTGGAATTCCCATCGCGTTATAGAGACAGCCGGAATACAGATCCACGTTGTATTTCAGATCCTTCCCTTTTTTTGCGAAATGCTTGAGCACAACATCCTCTGTAATCTCGGTCATTTCAAACCACTTGGTGTTTCCCGCTTTTTCGGTAAGTTCTTTTGCATAACGCTTTAATATTAAACCCCGCGGGTCGTAATTGCGGTATACACGATGTCCAAAGCCCGGAACCTTCACTCCACTTTCAAGTTTTGCCTGAACAGCCGCTGCTGTATTTTCGACAGAATCAATCTCCATCAAGAGACGAAGGACGTCTTCATTCGCTCCTCCGTGCAACGGTCCCTTGAGGGCGCCGATTGCAGAGGTAACGCCAGAATACAAGTCGGATAAAGTAGCCACGGTAACACGACCCGCAAATGTGGATGCATTCAATTCATGGTCGGCGTGGAGAATCAATGCAACGTCAAACGCTTCAACAGCCAAGGGATCCGGCTCCTGACCGGTTAGCATGTAAAGGAAATTCGCAGCATGACCAAGATCGTTGCGAGGTGCGACATATTGTTCACCTTTTTTGAAACGGCCGTCAGCAGCCGTAATTGAAGCGGACAGGGAAATCAATTTGGCAGCTTGCTTAAGATGGGTATTACGATCCATCTCTTTGTTCGGATCAACAGCACCTACATAACTGATCGCTGTACGAAGAATTTCCATACCCGTAGGATTTGCCGCATTTGTGGACAAGGAACGGACCAGTTCCAATACGTCTGCCGGAATATCGCGGTGCTTAATGAGTTCGGCATTCAGTTCATCCAGTTCGGATTGATTCGGGAGCTTGCCATGCCATAGGAGATAAACAACTTCTTCGAACGAAGCTTTCCCAACAAGCTCATTAATGTCATATCCGTAATACACCAGTCTTCCTTTTTCGCCGTCAACAAAACAAATATCCGAAGTACCGGCAACTACATCTTCCAGTCCTGCTTTTACTTGAGTACTCATAACAGTTCCACCCCCAAAAAAATTAACAGCCAAACGCCTAAGCGGGCATGTTTCTATAACAATTCATTTCATTGTTTCTGTTATATAATAGCATATGTTAGCGTATACAAAAATAGGTTGCTGAAAAAACTTGGTTCCTATTCGTTCATAACAGCCATGCGTGCAGAGCTGCATGGGAACCTATCGAGAAGCCGACGCCGATAATAATCCCGGCCAAGACGTCCGTCGGATAATGAAATCCCAAATAGATCCGGGATACGGCGACGAGCGTGGCGAGCGCATAACACCAGACCGCCAGGGTTGGAAATGTAATGACAAAAGCCGTAACAATCGAAAAAATAGATGTGGTATGGCCTGAAGGAAACGAATGATCCTTTAAAGGCGTTCCGAGAAGTTTAATTTCCGCCATCACAAGATAAGGCCGAAATCGTTTCACCATTCTCTTGATCCATTGTACCAGCAAAAAACTTCCCGCCAGTGCTGCGGCCGCCACCATGGAAGCCTGCTTTCCGCGTCCTTCGGTAACGAATAACAGAACCACTACAGCCCCCACCGTAAAAAGAGCTCCGCCAAAGACGGTACACGTCCTCATCAACAAGTTTAATTTGGCACATCCGCGAAGCCGCAGCAGGGAAGTGATAAGTTTTCGATCTCTTTCCCGTATGTAAGTAATGACCCGCTGCATAAATTTCTCCTCCACTACGATAAGTCTATTATCCACCAAATCTGCATAAAAAGGAATAGATGGGGGAAAAGTTCCTCCTTGAAAAATTTTCTGCCAAAAACCGACAGCGAGAGAAAATTGTGAATAAGTTTATCCTCGTTATTCACACCCGACTGTTAAGTGAAAACCATACTTTTCCACACATCATCCACAACCTGTGCACATTTTATCAACAACCTATTGTGGATAACTAGAACGCTTGTTCTCGTGAGATGGAGATGTTACGATTAATTCACATCAAAAAGATCCCACAGGACGAGGAAATTATTCGCTCCGAGGTGATAGGTAATGCGGTTATTGAGCGATAAGGTGTTGTTGGAAGCCTATAAACAAGCAGTGGAATTGAAACTCGATGAACAGTTCATTCAATTGCTTTTGAAAGAAATCAACCAGCGTGGACTCAGCCTGCTCAGCGAATCTTATTCAGCTTGAAGGACATTCCAGTAAAACATATGCGATCGCCAGACCGGATGCATGGGACAAGCTTACCCTTACCGCGGAAACTCCCAGAGTATCAGCGATTTGTCGAGCTTTGCCTTGCAGGTGAACAACCGGCTCTCCATCCTTTCCCCGCAGCGTTTCAATATCCCGAAACGTAATACCGCCTGAAATGCCGGTTCCTAGAGCTTTCGCTACAGCTTCTTTCACAGCGAACCGTCCCGCAAGTATCTCCGACCTTCTTTCAGCTGATACCTCTTGGACGAGCTGCAATTCCTGCTCTGTATACACTCTGTCCAGGAACGAAGGATTTTCCGCAAGATTTTCGATCCTTCGTATTTCCACCAAGTCAACACCAATCAGCAAGAGTCTTTTACCTCCCCAGTGAAAACCATCTTTCTGATCATTTTGTCCAAACCATTATGGTATAGTAAATTTTATCATACCGTTGGAGGACTGAATGTGATGAAAGCTTTACCCCAATCCTATGTAGCGCGCATGACCGATTTGCTGGGAGAAGATTCACATCTTTTCTTCAAAAGTTATGAACAGCCCAAAACGCTGGGAATTCGAATCAACACCTTGAAAATTTCCATTGAGGAATTTCTTGCACTGTCTCCTTTTAAGCTGGAGCCCGTTCCGTGGGCTCCCCAGGGATTTTACTATGAAGAAGACGCCTCTCCGGGGAAGCACGTGTTTCATACGGCCGGACTGTACTATATCCAAGAACCCAGTGCGATGTCAATTGCCCCTGCTCTTGCTCCGGAACCGGGAGAGAAGGTCTTGGATCTGTGTGCGGCCCCGGGGGGCAAGACGACACATCTGGCAGCTTACATGAAGGGTCAAGGCATCTTGGTTGCAAACGAGTTTACTGCGAGTCGTGCGAAGATCCTGGCGGAGAACGTTGAACGTCTCGGGTTGCCGAATGCGATCGTATTGAATGAAACCCCAGCCAGACTCGCCTCCGCATTTCCCAATTGGTTTGACCGAATTCTGGTGGACGCCCCTTGTTCCGGAGAAGGGATGTTTCGGAAAGATCCGGCAGCCTGTGAAGAGTGGTCGCCGGAAAATGTGTCTCATTGCGCGATCCGCCAACTGGATATACTTGAAGAAGCAGCCAAAATGCTTCGGCCGGGAGGCAAGCTGGTCTACTCTACATGCACATTCTCACCTGACGAGAATGAATCGGTGGTGGATAAGTTTCTGGAGCGTAATCCTAAATTTAAACTGCTTCCATTTCCAAATGCCGAATTCTTTTCACCCGCCAATCCGAAATGGGGAAACAACCGCAATGATCTGCAATATGCTGTCCGATTATGGCCGCATCGTTTGCGCGGCGAAGGCCATTTTGCAGCCCTATTTGAAAAAACGGACGGAAATGATACGCGGTTAGCTCCGTTTCAAACGAAGGTCTCTGCTGAATCGGTCTCCCTTTTTCATTCGTTTGTTCGGGACAATCTGGTTTGCGCCCCGAGAGAAGGCCAGTACCTTCTCCAAGGCGACCATCTTTATCTGCTTCCGCACAATCTTCCAGATCTAAAGAGCCTTAAGTGGGTACGTCCGGGATTGCATCTGGGCGAATTGAAGAAAAAAAGGTTTGAACCAAGCCATACCCTGGCGATGACCTTGAAAAATTCGGACGCAGTACATTACATATCGTTTGAACCGGATCACCCCGATATTGAGCGGTACCTCCGGGGAGAAACGCTGCCTGTCGAACAGGAAGAAGGCTGGACGCTCGTATGCGTATTGAACTTCCCCCTGGGTTGGGGAAAAGTGGTGCAACATACATTGAAAAATCACTATCCGAAAGGATTGCGGATCCCCTAACATCATCGAACAGCAAGGACGCGGCTCCACATTGATGTGGAGCCGCCTTCTTTATTAATTCACAGCAGTTTCTTTTTTCTCTTCGTTGAAGAAGGTATCCAGCATTTTTTCCGCGACCGGCCCGGCCATTTCATAGGAGTGCATTCCCACACGACCTTCCGGTACAACGACCGCAATCGCAATTTTGGGATTGTTATAGGGAGCATAGCCTACAAACCAGTAATTTTCTGTGTCACGCCCGGTCTGAGCCGTACCGGTTTTCCCTGCAACATCATACTTCTTGCGTCCAAACATATAAGACGCTGTACCATAAGGTTCATGCGTAACCTTCCACATGCCCTCACGAGCGTACTGCAGCAGTTCCGGGCTAAACGATACCTGATTCAGCACTTCGGGCTCCATTTTCTTAATCAGTTTCCCTTCAGGATCTTTGATTTCCTTAACCAGATACGGCTTCATGCGCTTGCCGCCGTTTGCAATCGTGCTCACATATTGCGCCAGCTGCAGGGGAGTAAAGTTTGAATTTTGTCCGATTGCCGTGAAGGGCATATTCGTTGTGATCTCAGGTTGATAGTTATATTTTCCGGCGGATTCAAAAGGCAGATCAATGCCCGTTTTTACACCCAGACCAAATTCGTTCTGATACTTTCTGAACTTTTCATACGCAGGTTTGTCATACTTTTCCATCCAACTCTTCACGCCGCCGTTTTGGAAAATGAATTGGTGCTTGGCAAGCCGTTTTCCGATCGTGTACATATAGACGTTGCAGGATTTCGCAATTGCTTCCCGTCCATCGCTCAAACCGTGTCCTTTGGGATCCCAACAGGACGCATAATAACCGGATAAATCCAAACCACCGGGACAAAAAATCTTTTCATCCGGCTTGACCACCCCTTCTTTTAATCCAATCATGGTGGTCAGCATTTTCACCGTCGATCCCGGTTCATGCGGGTATTCCACGGCATGGTTCCACTCCGCCGGTTGGAATTGGGCGTATTCTTCGTCCGACATTCCGTCCAGCCAAGCGTTCGGATCAAATGCCGGGTAGCTGGCCATAGCCAGAACTTCTCCCGTGTTGGGGTCTAAAGCGACAGCCGCTGCGTTTTTAACCGGTGTTCCTTTTAACGCATTGACACGCTCTGCTAGCGCTTCTTCCGTGACTTGCTGCAGCTTTTTATCAATCGTAAGAGTCAAATCATTGCCCGGAATCGGTTTCTTTTCGATAAAATCCACATTATTGTCACGCCGGATCGGATCCCCGTTAATGTTTACTTCGACACGAGTGGCGCCATGGATCCCTTTTAAATACTGCTCATACTGTTTCTCGAGCCCGGTTATGCCCACAAGATCAGTCATAAGATATCCCTTGGTCTGATACTCATTCCACATTTTCTCATCCATCTTGCGCATATAACCGAAAATGTGCGAGCCAAACGTTTTCAAGCGGTAATCGCGGATCGCTTCCGGAATGACGGCAATACCCGGCAGATCCTGCAGGTTTTCTTTTACTCTTGCCACCTGTCTTTCAGTTGCTTTCGTTTTGATTTTCCGCGGTGCGGATCGGGACAGATATTCATCCGTGCCCATCATTAATTTGACGATTTTATCTTTTGTGACTTTCTCTTTCTCTTCAGGATCATCCAGCAAGGGAACTAATTTCTCGGCGATCGCCTCAATATTTGCCTGTACCGTTTTGGGATCGTCGCTTTTTGTGAAAGGGCTTGTGTATTGAATTGTAAAAGAGGGTTTATTGGCAACGAGGATTTCTCCGTGGCGGTCTTTAAACTGTCCGCGAGGTGCTGGCAGGATTTGTTGGGCGTACCGGTTGGCCTCCGCCTTAACGGCATAATCCTCTCCCTTGCCAAGTTGGATAAAACTTAAACGAAGCAGCAAGATGACCAGCCCGATGAACATAATCAAGAACAAAAAATGAAGTCTTCCGCTATGCAGTGACTGGTCTTCCGATTCCATGGGAATACTCCTCTCCGTCCAACTGATATCCTGTTATTATTATTGTATCAACCACACCCATTATTTTGCACGGGCATTTCTTCCTAATTTGCGTCAAAAATTGGTAAATTCCTAGATCTTCTATTATCATTATACTTGGAACTATTCGAAAGGGAGGAATCGATGATGAAGTACCGCAAGCTTGGGAACAGCGGTCTCCGTGTATCGGAAATTGCACTCGGAAGTTGGCTTACATACGGAAGCTCAGTGGAAAAGGATATGGCCATCCGCTGTATCGACAAGGCATATGAATTGGGAATCAACTTTTTTGATACGGCAAACGTGTATGCTCGCGGCGAGTCGGAGAAAGTAGTCGGGGAAGCTCTGCGCAAATATCCTCGAGAATCCTATGTTCTTGCCACAAAAGTTTTTTTCCCAATGGGTGAAGGCCCTAATGACAAAGGACTGTCCCGCAAGCATATTATTGAACAATGCAATGCCTCCTTAAAACGTTTGGGTGTGGAGTATATTGACCTTTACCAATGCCACCGGTACGACCCGGAAACTCCGCTTGATGAAACCCTGCGAGCGCTTGATGACCTGGTAACTCAGGGAAAAGTCTTATATGTGGGTGTTTCGGAATGGAATGCGGTACAAATCAACGATGCTCTTCATCTCGCAGATAAAAATGGGTATGACAGAATCCTATCCAATCAACCGGTATACAACATGTTAAACCGCTACATCGAAGAATCGGTTCTCCCGCTTTGTGAAAGAGAAGGCGTTGGACAGGTGGTATTCTCGCCACTGGCTCAAGGGCTGCTTACAGGAAAGTACAAACCGGGGCAACCAATTCCGGAAGACTCACGAGCCGCCAACCCGCAGCAAAACATGTTCATTAAGCGCTATATGACAGAGAAAGTCCTGCAGCAAGTGGAACAGCTTGATAAAATCGCCAAGGAAGCAGGAATGCCATTGTCAAACCTGGCGCTGGCATGGATTCTTCGTCAGCCGGGAATATCCTCGGCAATCATCGGTGCCTCCCGCCCGGAACAAATTGAGGAAAATATCAAAGCAAGCACCATTCATCTCTCTCCGGAACTTATTGAATCGACTGATGCAGTGTTGGGATGGTAAGAAAATGTATTCAGGGCACCCCTCAGGGTGTCCTTTTCTTTCCAAAAAAAATTTACGTTTTCTTGTTACCAACCTCCTGATTCAACGGAATCGAAGGCGGAACAAAAATGCTGATTCATCGAACCATTAAAAAACTCCGGGAGCTATGCTTATGAAAGACGAAATGTACGAAGCAGAGCAAATGGACCGTTACATCGACTTATTGAAAAAAGGAAAAGCATCGGAAATTCCCGACCAGGATCTTGCGATCACCTTACAGTCTCTACAGGTGATTCTGGCGGACGAAATACCTGATTCTGTGAGAAGCTCTCTCCGTCACAAGCTTTCTGTCGCTCTGGAGAGCACCCTCTCCTGGATCACATGGTACTGGAATACGGTGCTTTATCCGTGGCAGTGGTGATCGGAATATGCATGGCCCTCTTCCGGCCCGAACTGATTCCTGGACTTCTTCCGGTGATCTTGATATACAAGGGAGTGGTTTTGGCCCTATTAATCGGTGAACTGCTTCACCATGCACCAATGCAAGATAGCCTTGCTTACCACCACTCTTGTAGAGAAAGAATCAATACCACAAGTGGTGTCCACTCTCCAGAATGAACAGGTTGATGCGGCACTGCTCGTTCCCGGCTGAGGCACTTGCCATAATGTACTCGGGCTGTATGCCCGGGCCTTGGAGAATGCCGGAATCGGGACCATGGAAACCTTTAGGCCAAAACATCCCGCTTCGTAAACACTGCAAACCCGACTGCGAGGGCCGCGGCCCCCCAGGCCAACAGTACCATAATGGAAAACGGCAGCGACATGCCTTCGATAGGTGGTACCATCCCCGACAGATAGCCGGTAATCCGCATGTTTACCATAAACAAATATTTTGCGGCTGTCCACGAACTGGCCAAATCAATCAATATGTTTCCGCCAATGAGCGCCGCCAGCATCAATCCCATCGCGGCAGCCGCATGACGAACAAGAATGGAGATTGTAAACGTGATGGTCGCGACCACCATGCACACAACCCATCCCAGACCATAGGAGCAAAGAATGTACTGCCACTGCGGGATGTTATAAGCGGTCGACGAATCCAGTTCTCCACCCGCAACCGCGAAACCGGTCGCAACCGGCATCGACCAGCCAGCCCATCCGAAGAAGAAACCTCCCACTACCGCGGCAATCAATAAAGCAGCCATGACGGTCAATGACACAAACATGACCAGTGCTGTATATTTGGCCGCAAGGATCTTCCATCGCTTCACTGGCCTGGTAAGCAGCAGCTTGATCGTGCCCTCTCCCCACTCCGACGACACCAGGTCGGCTGACAGAGTCACCACAAGGAGAGGAAGCAATAACGATACGCTCAAATCCATAAAGGTCCGCACAAACGTAGCGGTTCCGGGAGCGGCCGGGTTAATGCCTTTCTCAAGGTAATATCTCGCTTGCTCGATCCGATATTGATAGAATTTCTTGCGGTCTTCCGGTACGAAAGCATTGCGCATTCGACTTTCGTAATCTGTAATCTGTTGTTGGACAACCGGCTTCCAATCGAGAGTTCCCACCTTCTGTAATGTCCGCTGCTGAGTTAACTGCTGCGCATATGCAAATAGAGTGACCAGTGCAACGAGGATAATCATTACCAATCCAAAGCGTTTCCGCTTCACAAGCTTAATGGTCTCATTTTCAACCAGCCCGATAAACTTAAGCAATTCGATCATCCCCTGTCATCTTTAAGAACAAATCTTCCAACGACGGCGCCACCTGTTGAATCGAGAATACTTCGATCCCCTTTGCGGCCAACAGCGAATTGAGCTCCGGAATCCGCTCCACCTGAACGCTGCAGCGAATCAGATTCTCTTCGATGAGTACTTGGTGCACATAAGGCTGTGCCTTCATGATTTCCAACGCTGATTGCAGTGGATGGACTTGCCAGAGAGTATCCCCTTTTTCACGCTGGACCAGATCCTCGACAAGGCCTGCATACAAACAGTGCCCTTGATGGATAATCGCCACCCGGTCGCACATCATTTCAACCTCACTAAGCAGATGGCTCGAGATAAACACACTCAGCCCCTCGTGTTCCGCCAATCTCCTGACAAATTCACGGAGCTCCCGAATTCCGATCGGATCCAGCCCGTTCGTCGGTTCGTCGAGGATCAGCAATTTGGGTCTGCCAAGCAGCGCTTGGGCAATTCCCAACCGTTGGCGCATGCCTAGCGAATAGGTTTTCACCTTGTCGTCAATCCTGTTTTCGAGGCCGACTACCCGAACCACTTCTTCAATTCGCTCTTCCGTAATTCCGTCGAGCATTCGGGCAAACTGCTCCAAATTTTCACGTCCGGTCAAAAACTTATAGAGTTCAGGGTTTTCCACGATACACCCGACATGCTGCATCGCTTCCACAAAGTGATCCTGCAGATCATATCCGCAAATCTTTATGGAGCCGCCTGAAGGCTTCATCAGACCCACCAGCATTCGAATGGTTGTTGTTTTGCCGGCCCCGTTCGGTCCGAGAAACCCGAATACTTCCCCTTTATAGACATCAAACGAAATCTTATGGATCAGCTTTTTCCGGCCGATTGTTTTTTCAAGATCCTTGACTGACAAAACAAGAGCAATTTTTTCCATTTGTTAGGCCTCCAGATCAATTCCTGCTATAATCATATCGAAGGAGGAATGGACATGCAAAGAGGAAAAACGATCTGGTATACAATTGCTGTAACGTCTGTCGCCAGTCTGCTTCTTCTGAGTTCAGGAGCCATACTTGCTTTTCAAAATGGTCCAACGTCCGCTACGGAAAACAGTGGACCCCATAGACAGGATTCCCCAGCCGCCCAACAGATGAATCCGGTCAAAGAAGAATCCATTCCTGCCGCTTCACCCGCGGATGTAAAGGGTGATTATCGGATCGTCGCTTTAGGAGATTCCTTGACCCGGGGAGCCGGTGACGAAACGGGACAGGGATATGTAGGGTATTTAACAACTGAACTGCAAAAGATGACCAAGAATAAAGTGATTACCACAAACCTGGGCATCAATGGAATGAAAGCACCGGAACTTTTACAATATATCCAATCCCCCGAGGTTCAGAAGGAAATCAAGGCCGCACACCTGATTACACTTTCAATTGGCGGCAACGATTTGGTACGCGGGGCCGGTCCCGTGACTACGACACCGAATCCTGGCCTTGCAAAGCAAACGCAGGACCAGTTTTTGAATACGCTGGATCAAATCCTTAAAGAAATCCGATCTCAGAACGAACAAAGCCCCATTTTATTTGTGGGATTATACAACCCGTTTCCTTTGTCGGATGATCAGCAAAAAACAGCCCTTCGAATCTTGGAGGAATGGAATTCCAAAACTTCACAAGTGCTCTCGAAATATCAGCATACGCTGCTCGTTCCCACTCAAGATCTGTTCACTTGGAACAGTTCCAAATTTCTTGCAGCGGACAACTTCCATCCCAACGGACAAGGATATAAAGCGATTGCCATGCGGATGCTCCAGGACCTCAAATAAAAGACTTGGATAATAATGGTGGATAACGTTGTTTTGAAGGATGTAGGAAGAGGAACATCCTTCTCTAAAGCCCCATTATTGTATTTGAGTCATTACCCCCCTTATCTTGTTAAGCGGGGTATCAGAAGAGTATCAGAAGAACAGAGGGGAATTTTTTATGTAACGTAAAAACACCTTAATCCCTTTTATTTCAAAGGATTCAGGTGTTTATTAAGCAACGCGTTACAATCAATTATACCAAGATGTCCATCCAAAGCCATTCTGGAAAGCAAAGGCTGTAATGTTCCTTGTCCAAAATTCCATTGTAAAAATCCAAATGACATCTCTGCACCGTCAAAATCTCCTGCTAAAGCAGTAATAACCTCTTTCACACTGTTCACATCTTGAACCGGGATGTACCACTTACTGATCAATCCCATAGGCCGTGACTCCCGTAACTTCGTCTTCTTCATTGGTGGTCATGAGATCTTAGGGTAACATCGTTAATGAAGTTCTGGACATAGAACTACTCCTTAAAATCACTGAGTTTTGCAGTCCAACAAACGCATTATTTTTTCATATATATTATCGGCAAATTCTTAAAACCTTGCCTCCACTCTTCAATTGTCTTAGGTAACTTAGTTTTGTAAGAATTATCATTTGTGTAGTACTTAACTTGTTTATCATCAATGAGAGCAGCCCAAAACTTCCCTTTGGAATCAGACATCACAATTGCTTCCATAACGGTGTACAATCCCTTGACTGAACCCGATTTTACGGTTGCATCAAACGCATCTACATTTTTTGGTTCTGATATTATCTGGAATCTCTCGATAAATAAGTTATAATCATCCCCTACTAGTTCTTTAAATTTTTGGTCTTGATCGTGGTTTTTCAAAACGCCCAGCTGTACTAAGTCGCTCTTTTTTTCTTTTTCTTCACCTTTTTGATAAGTCCCACTAAAAGTAACTCCCATACCAACGTGCGATAGACATCCTTGGTTTTGATCAACTTTTATTGTTTCACCTATTAAATTAAACGTGATCGTGCAATTATCTCCAGACTCATAAATGGCTGTATTTCCTTTTTTGACAGCATTCCCTTTTATATTGCCTGTATTTCCACCACTAGAAGCTTCGATTGAAAAGTCAAAACTAGTAGAATTTTCGTTAGAGATTGATAATATGGCACCATTGGAATTTAAAGAACGTGTCCATGTTCCTGACCAAATCGACTGGGCTACATTCTTAGAATCGACCTGTTTTTCTACCTTTGGATCAACCTGTTTTTCTGTTTTGCTTTCCGTAATCGCTATTGGTGGTTGGTAAGCTTGTTCCACTTTAGGGGAGGTACATCCCGATACTAACACAAGCACAAAAAATAGGGTAAAAACATGTTTCATAATTTAGACTCCTTTTCTTTTAAACGTTCATCTCATACACTAATCACACGAACAAACCATATAATTGAACCATTTGGTTATTATCATTTTGTGAACTTACCAAATGGTTCAATTTCTTAGTAAAATATGTTATTCACTTTCCAACATTTTGAGAGCATCTGCTTTTTCATTAACAAATCTGTTGTATACAGCTCTTTTAACAGATGGCGAACTACTTCTAAAATAAATCTCTACTTTCATACGTTCATCATAAACAGCAGTTATAATCTGCCTATCATTCATATGTTTTAAATCTACATTGCCAAAGAAATCTTCGACAATACCGGGTCCATGTTGCACAGCTACTGACCAAAGAACATTTTTCAAAGCATTAGACCTTGTACTTATATCAAAACCATACCGATCTTTTAAAATCTTAGCAGCAACGTCATAATGGGAATACTTTATATATCCATGCTGTAATGCTAAAAATCCTTCTCTATCATTTTGAGCTAGTTGCCTCCATACTTTGTCAAAATTTTCCCCCAAGGTCCAACCATCTCTTTTTCTAGCCTCATGAAGCTTTTCCCAGTATCCATAGTTGACTCCACTCAACCATTTTAGGAAGTCATCTACCCTTCCCATATTGCTAGCAAGTTGATATGCTCCATAAGACTTACCACCTGGATCACCAGGAGTATTTCCGATAACACCTGGATCTCCATTAGATTCATATTTTGCTGATAAAATACCTAGCTGTAAATCCCCTTCAATTCCACTTGAATTAGGGGTGTTTTGAATAATCTTCGGCTTCACCCTGGCTATTTCAGTTGTAACCGGAACTTGCTCTAACGTTGTCTTGGTAATTTTTACTTTACTGCTATTTTCATCCCAGCTTACACCAAACCCTAAAGCATCTGCAACATCTCGCACTTTTACATAGGGTTGACCGTCAAACAAATTGGAAATAGAAAATGATTTTCCGCCTATTTCAACTCTACCGTTTCTTGCTGAATAGGAAACTCCAAGGGAATCTGCCAATTTTTTGCTGACATATAGGTGGTACCATTCTCAAGATAGGAATCGCCGATTCCCTGCGGTTTGAACGTGGCAATTTTGTCTGTAACCTGTTGAACCTTCGTGGTTGTTTTTGAAATGATAACAGATCCGGAATTGTTATCCCAATCCACATTATACCCTAAGGTTTCAGCGACTTCTCTAACCTTCACATATGATTTTCCATTCACAACTTTCTCCGGAGTAAATTCTCGACCGTTGAAAACCACTTTGCCGGTTTTTGAATTCCATGATACGGGTGCCCGAAGGACTTGGGCTAATTTTCCAGACCACATATAGATCGATCCATTCTGAAGATAGGAATCACTTTGATCTGGTTTGATTTTTGCGATTTGTTCTTTTTCGGGTACTGATTTTGTAGTTGTTTTTGTAATTGAAACCGTACCATTTCCTCCATCCCATTCAATACCATATCCCAAAGCTTTTACAACATCACCAGCTTTGACATATGCTTGTCCATTCATTGACTTCGCGACTAAGAAGTTTTTACCTCCAATGTTTACGGTACCATTTCCTAAATCCATCGAATGGGATACACCCAGAATACCTGCTAGTTTTTTTGAAGATATATACGTTATATTATTCTCAAGATAGGAATCCTCTAGAGCTTTGGGGTTGAAACTCAGTATTTCTTTGGTTACAGGCTTTGTTTCATTCGTTGTTTTGGTAATGATCAATTCGCTCGTAGAATTTTTCCACTCAAGACCGAAACCTAATTTTTCAGCCACATCTCGAACTTTAACGTACGACTTACCATCTTCGACTTTTTGAGGTGTGAATTCATATCCGCCAATATTGACTGTGGCTTTAGATGGATTCCAGGAAGCTGAAACACCAAGTGAATCGGCCAATTTTTTTGACCATATATATGCAGTTCCATCTTTAAGATAGGCATCTTCGTCCCCTATGTGCTTTGGAACTGAAGTAGTTCGAGATATACTGGACACTGCATTAAGAAGTTTTCCATTAGAATTATAAATTTGGTGGAGCGTACCTGAAGAAGTTGAACTACTCCGGGAAGAGATTTGAATGAGCACCCCTTGATTTGCCAAATTGTTGGTGTCATCAACGCTGGCTTTTTTAGAAGAAGACAGTCCTCCCAAATCGTAATTTTCCCATCCCCCGTTGTTAGGAGGTATTCGGTTATAAATACTAATAGAAACTGACACTTTTCAATCCCCCTTATAAATTGTAATATTTATCACAATTGCTTTTAAACCTATAATAACAGAATATTCATATTGTTTCAATCGTTTTGCATCTATGCGTCTACTATGAACACTCCCCCGCCTTCACTTCGTTTAGAGGCGGAGGTTTCTGATCTGCGCATGTCGAAATGGAGCTTTTTATGTTACAGGCCCTCGAAAAATTTTTCACCCGAGAAAGTTATTCAACGAAGGGCAGAAAAGTGAAACAGGATACGACATTAATGGGGTGGTATAATATTGCCCAATTCTCGACTGGAAAACGGAATGAAAAAGGATGGCACATATTCGTCATGTATAATATGTGTCATCCTTGAAGAAGTTTTTTGTTGTATTTAAATGGGACGAAATCAAATGTTTTGGGAGAAAAGCTTTGCAGTTTCACCCTCCTCCGGGAACCGTCCCAATTCCTTTTTTGAGAAAATCAACTTGTCCCCGACCTTGACTTCAAACACTCCACCACTTGATGGAATGAGTGTTAAGCCGGAAATTTCTTTTGTGTACTGACCAAGCAATTCTTCCGTCACACTGACGGCTTTTGGCAAAAAGTTTCACATCGTGCAGTATTCAATACTTACCTTTACCCCTTGGGTCATAAAAACGCCTCCTATCAAAGAATTCGTTTTTATTGTACCCCTCTTTCAACTTCCTTACAGTGTTCTGAATCACATTTGTCCGTTATTTTCCATTGCTGATGTAGAAAATGACTCGATCACCCGGTTGAAACGGATGGTTCGGCGGTTGGTCCTGCTTGAATACCGTTCCGGCAGGCTTATCAGAACGCTCAAGAAAATATTGATAACGAAGACCTAAAGAAAGCAGCAGCTTTTCCGCTTCGTGCCTCTGCAATCCAATCAAATCGGGCATTAGTCCCCCTCCTTGTCCCACTCTTGCAATCGGTTCTTTTGGAGAGATCGTTATGGTGGATGAGGTTTCGGTGACTTCCGCTTTCGCCACACTGATCGGCCCTTTTTCAATGCTCGATTGTAATTTGCCTGGTGCTGCGGACTTCGTATTTGCGAGGAACAAGGAAGCAACCGCTCCAAGCAGCAGCATTCCGATCGAAACCGCAAAGTACGACAGGAACATCTTGCGAATTTTTCGCAGACCGCTCTGCTTAGGGGCGCCAAGGAGAGATTGGATCTCCGCCCGGGTGATTTCATACGTTCGAGTATGCTCGTCTTCGTTCGTCAGTTGGTTTGTATAGAGCGGATTTGCGTCCTTTGTGAGAATCATCTTCAGATCATAAGCCACATCCGACGCATCTGTATAGACGGGGTGGCGCGCACCTAATAACCGGTCAACCACTTCCATGACTTTTTCCCGAACTTCCGGCTTATAAAGGGGAGGGGTGGCGGCAAACAGTTCTTTATAGAGTTTCCCTAACGCGAGAAGGTCTTCCTGTTTGTGTGCGGGGATCCATTCCGGGATCACTTGCGGGCACACAAATGCCACTTTAATGTCATCACCCTGAATCCAGATCATTTCCGAAGATAAATGGCCATGCACGACTTGCTGTTCGTGTGCGTGGGCAATCGCCTTGGCCATATTCATTGCCATAAACAAAGCTTCCTCAAGAGAGAATCTCCGTTCTGCGTCCAACGCTTCACGCAGAGTGAGGCACTCCCGATACTCCGATATCAGATAACAAGAGTCCTCTTGGCATTCCATGTCGTATATACTCATGATATGATGGTGAGAAAGACCGGCAAGAGATTGCGCACGCGCGCGGAAAGATTCAACAGCAGAGGAGTCACAATCCGAAAAAACGGTTACGAAGACATTGCGAGGAAACGAAACGTCCAAAGCTCGATACAAGTCTGCACCGTTCGAAGCTTCCAACCTTTCTTCCAGCTGATAGCGATCTGAAAACATGCGGCGCTGCAACACTTGTCCCTCCTTTCACCTCATTGATGTCAAATTGCGACATAGCTAATAGACAATATTCGTCAATTTACGTCAATTTCCTTCAAAGAAGATGTTAAATTTTCATTAAAAAGAAAATTCATTTGAGGTATAATAGTCCGTTGCGAGGAGTTGTTCCAGATGAACACGCGAAAAACTGTGATTTTTCTGATCTCCCTGCTCATTGCTGCGGCAGGAACGGCGTTGTTTGTTGCCGGAAAGCGGGCCGGTGAACCGACTCCTTATTATGTGATGGGAATGCTGGCATACGGATGGATTTTTGTCGGCTACATGGTGATCGATTCGGCGGCTCGTGCGGCCAAAAAACGGTATCGAGGGAAATAACTGTATATGCGAACATTCGTAACGGAACCAGTGGTTCTCGCTATGTTTGGCGAATTGCTGCAGCCTTCTTCACCGGTTCGCTATTTGTTTCCTTTGTCTTCTATCAAAGAATTGCACCTTCTACTGAATGAAACCCTGTCCTCAGACGATGAAGAGCAAACGGTGATACGCAGCAATATTGAGAATTTGATCGCGTTCTTTGAGAATCCGTTTGTGAACAAAAAAATAGATCAGTGCAGCTTTGCCCCTTGGGCAATCAGCAAGCCGATCATCTATCACGAGCTGGTTACTTTTCAAGTGGTAAATGCGGTCGACACCGCTGCGTACGGTGAAGAATTCGATCCGATCGAAACGGAACTGATCCTTCTTGCCATGAAGGAAAATGTTCCTCTCCTGATTGAAGACCCATCCATTCAAGAGCGTATCGTGGAATCCGATCTGCCGATGCAGGTTTTTGACGTTGCCGACTTCGAATTCGCCCTTGAAGAAGACCTGACAGGCGGTACTCCGGCATCGGACCGCACCGAGACTGAAAACCACACTCTGCCTGCTGTCATATTCGGAGGTTTTTTGTTGATTCTTGTCAGTGCAGTAGCGATTTCCTTTTTCAGGTAAAAAAAGGGGGCGTTCCCCCCTCTTTACCTTTTTCACAACTGCTCCGGCAGATCCAAAATTAAACGGGCCAGCTCTTCATGACTGAATGCCTGCGGGAAGTTGCCCCACTGCACCTTGGTCGGCACATCAAAGTGTTCCGCCATTAACAACAAGTCGGTTGAGCATTCAATGCATACATCGACTAGCTGTCTCACACGTTTTAAATTCCCTGCGTTCAAATAGTGGCGAGCCAACCAAATTGTCGGCAGATAAAATGGGACATGTGCATAGTCGTAACGGGCAATCCCGCCGTTCATGTTCAATCCGCCCAGATCCATTCCTGAATACGGTGAAGCAGTGGTATACTCTCCCGACTCCAACCGGGGCCGGACAAGGGGTTGTTCGATGAGTTCCACTGTCTTTCTCATCCGTTCATCCGCCGCATCCAGCAAACCGTAAAATTCAAGTGCCAAAACTGAGATATCTACGGGTGCATCCTCACTGTAAGACTGCAAATATGCCTCCCGCCGAGGGTTCCAACCATTCTCCAGTATATCCTGTTTGATTCGGTCAGCTTCTGATTGCAAATTTCCTGCAGCCTCTTGATCCCCCAATTCCTTTGCGATCAGCGAAGCAGTATGGATGCATGCATAACACATCACTTTTCCGTGAACCCAGTGATCTTTTCGTTCACGAATCTCCCAGATTCCGTTTTCCTTCTCACGCCAATGCTGCTTCACCCACTCAGCAGCCTTAATCACCTGCGGGTAATAACGCTCCAGTACCGATTTGTCACCCGAATACTGATAGTGCATCCAGAATCCATGAACAATGTTTCCGGCATTATCAAGCTGCAGCTGTTCTGCCGCAAGATTCCCAAACCGGATTGGCTTTTCTCCGTTCGGCCCCGTCATGTCGGGTACTATGAACTCAATTGGATTCCCGCCTTCTATTGTATAAAGAGGTTGCCGCCAACTGCCGTCCTCTTCTTGAAGGCTGAACGCAAACACATAAAAACGTCTGGATTCTTCATGAAGTCCTGCCTGATCCAATGTCCAAGCGGTATAGTATCCATCCCGAAGCCAGCAATACCTGTAATCCCAGTTGTCCCCCCCGCCTGGAACTGCAGGAAAGGATGCGGTGGGAGCCGCCAACATGGCTCCCGTTTTTTCGTAGCATACTAACTTAATTGTCAATAAGGAACGATAATACGCTTCTTTATATAATTCATCTTTCACGGAAGGCGTCTTCGCCGAGGCGATCCACTTCTCCCAAAAATCAAGTGTATCCAGGAGGTTCTCATTGCGATGCAGATTCACCGCTTGTTGAGACTCCTCGATGGTTTTCCCATATCCCAACACCAACCGGTGGGTTACGGACGAATGAGCCGGAATCTCCCAACCATCCCGGGAACACCATTCAATCCAAAGAGCTCCGTTCTCGTCGCTGAGGCAAGCGTACTTATCAGATTTCTCTACCCGTATCGGGTGGACTGCCGTTTCGGTTCCGGTTACCGTGAAAGTCACGGGCACTGTCCGGGCCGCATCGCTTACATTCTCAATGAGAATCTCCCGAATGAATACAGGTTTGCCCCATGGCATAAAATCGGTCACCGTCGCCTGCGTACCCTCTCCCGCCAATTCAACCCGCAATACATTCGTTCGGCCAACGTATTGCTGGGATTTTGCAGACAGCCCTTTGATTTCAAGGGACAGTCGGCCTCCCTTTTGCGGATCAAGAGCACGCGCGAAAAACGGGAATCCATCAAACCTTGGCACACACAGCCAATCCATATTCAAATCGGCATCGATTAGAGCCGCTGTTTCACCATTGCCAACAATTCCATAGTAAGAATTTCGTTTCATCTCCGCCCTCCAGGTTGCTTGAAAACAGTGGTTTAAAGCTTTAATTTATACACACGAGCTTCGTATGGCTTTAAAGGTATCGATTGAATATCTTCATTCGGGTCCACTTCATAATTGCTGATCAGCAGCTCTTTCCCCTCGAATGTCAGCTCCGTCGGAAGCACAAAAGCAGGCGTTTCTTCCGAGAAATTCGCAATTACGAGCAGCTTTTCATTCCCGAGGGTTCGGGTATACGCAAAGATTTGTTCATGGTCTTCAAGAATCAAATCATAGGTGCCGTACACCACGATCGGGTTTTCCTTGCGTAGCCGGATCAACTTCTTGTAGTAATGAAAGATGGAATTGGGATCTTCCAGTTGATTCTTCACATTAATTTCGACGTAATTGGGATTGACCCGGATCCAGGGAGTTCCGGTGGTAAACCCTGCGTTTTTGCTGGTATCCCACTGCATCGGAGTTCTCGCATTGTCCCGCCCTTTGTTCCAAATCGCTCTCATCAATTCGTCCGGCTCTTTTCCGTCTTTGAGGGACTCCCGGTAGAAATTCAGGATTTCTACATCTTTATATTCATCAATCGAATCGAACTGAACGTTCGTCATTCCGATTTCCTGACCTTGGTACACATACGGCGTCCCTTGCATCATATGGAGACACGTTGCCAGCATTTTTGCCGATTCCGCGTGATACTCCCTGTCGTTTCCGAAACGGGAAACCGAACGGGGCTGATCGTGATTTTCAAAGTACAAACTGTTCCATCCCCGACCTTGCAACCCTTTTTGCCACTTGCTCATGACCTGCTTCAGTTCCACCAGGCTCCATGGCTTTACATCAAACTTTCCGCCCGGACCGGCATCGACTTCCATATGTTCAAACTGGAAGAGCATATGAAACTCTCCTGTTTGCTCATCCACATACCGGAGAGCGTCTTCCGGAGTTACTCCCGGTGTCTCGCCGACGGTCATGATATCGTATTTGGAAAGAACCTTTTCTTTCATTTCCTGCAAGAAATCATGAATCCCGGGTTGATTGAGATGGTATTCGAAAGCGGGAACATACTTTTTTCCTTCCGGATTCGGCAAATCGGGAAAACCGGGCTTTTTCTTGATATGCGTAATCGCATCGACGCGAAAACCGTCTATTCCCTTATCCAGCCACCACATCATCATGTCGTGGATTTCTTCCCGGACCTTTGGATTTTCCCAATTCAGATCAGGTTGTTTTTTGCTGAACAAATGCAAATAATACTCGCCTGTTGTTTCGTCATATTGCCAAGCCGAACCGCTGAAAATGGATTCCCAGTTGTTGGGTTCCCGCCCGTCTTTTCCCGGATGCCAGATATAGTAGTCGCGATAGGGATTGTCTTTGGAAGAACGGGATTCGATAAACCAGGGATGCTCGTCGGACGTGTGATTGACTACCAGATCCATAATGAGTTTGACGCCCCGCTTATGGCATTCGTCCAGCAGTTCTTCCCAATCCTGCATGGTGCCGAATTCGTCCATGATATCCCGGTAATCGCTGATGTCATACCCGTTGTCGTCATTGGGTGACTTGTATACCGGAGACAGCCAAATTACGTCAATGCCCAATTCTTTCAGATAGTCCAGCCTGGAGATAATCCCTCTCAAATCTCCAATCCCGTCTCCGTCGCTGTCCATAAAGCTTCTCGGATACACTTGATATACAATGCTTTCCTTCCACCATTTTCTCTCCATATCTTTAAGCCTCCTGAGCTGTGTCTGTTGTCTCTATTCTTTTACTGCACCGGAAGTAAGCCCGGAAATGATTCGCTTTTGGAAGATCAATACCATAATGACCAACGGTATGGTTACGATAATGGAAGCAGCCGCAATTTCTCCCCAAGGCATTGTGAATTGGCCCTGGAACATGGTAATCCCTACCGGGACCGTTTTCATGCTTTCCTCTGTATTGATGGTCAAGGCAAACAAGAATTCGTTCCAAGCGGCAATGAACACCAGAATGGCAGTGGTAAACACTCCAGGCAGGGCAACAGGGAAGAACACCTTGATCAATGTTTGCATAATGGAGGCTCCATCCACTTTTGCAGCTTCCGACAGATCATATGGAATTTTGCGGAAGAAATTGGTCAGATTCCAGATCGCAAGTGGCAATGCGAATGTAGTATACGGGAGAATCAAGCCCAGATAGCTGTTGGTAAGTCCTGTCGACTGCATGAACAGGAAAATCGGCGATATGGTGGCAATCTGCGGGAACATCGATACCGCCAACACGATTCCTAAAATGATCGCCTTTCCTTTAATGTTGATCCAGGCAATCGTATACGCCGCGATAGAAGCGATTACGATGCTGTACAATGTGGTCAGCGTGGCCACAACCGTGCTGTTCCAAAGATAGGTTCCAAAAGGTCTTAACGTGAAAGCTCCGATATAGTTGTCCAATGTCGGATTTTTGATGATAAGGTTAAATGCATTTTCCCCAAAAAGTTCACTGGGGGGTTTGAATGATGCAATCAGTAACCATAAGAACGGAAACATTACGACAAAAAGAAATCCAGCCAAGAAAACGTAAAACAAGGGCCCAGCTTTCTTTTGCATTGCATGTCACACTCCTTCCGAAATCGCCTCAGGCCTATTTGCCTTTTGCGTCCCCCAACAGATCAGCACCCAAGAATTTGATATACCCGATACTTATCAGTGCCACACAGAGAAACACAATAACCGACAAGGCAGAACCCGCTCCAAAATCCATTTGGGCAAACATGGTTTTATAGGCGTAAATTGAAATCGTTTCAGTGGAGTTCGCCGGTCCTCCGCCGGTAAGCACGTAAACAAGGTCAAATACCCGGAATGCATCGAGGGTACGGAACAACAACGCCACAAGAATTGTCGATTTCAACATCGGCAGGGTAATTTGGAAAAATTGCTGCCTTTTCGAAGCCCCGTCTATATCCGCCGCTTCATACAGGGAATCGGGTATGGTCTGGAGACCTGCGAATATCAGTAAGGCCATGAACGGAGTGGTTTTCCAGACATCGGCAAAAATGACCGAGAACATCGCTCCCCATTTGGTTGTCAGAAGAGTGCTCATGTCCGGAGTGATACCGACAACGGAAAAGACCTTGGCGACGATCCCGTTCTGCCCATCATACATAAACTTCCACATGAGCGCCGAAATCACCGTAGGAATTGCCCAGGGAATCAGTACTGCAGCCCGAACCAGACCGCGTCCCCTGAATTGCTTGTTAATCAATACCGCAATCCATATGCCCAACACCAATTCCACAAAAACAGATACCAGGGTAAAAGTCAGAGTATTGGACATGGAAGCCCATAACCGCTTATCCATCAAATATTGTTTATAGTAAACAAATCCCTTGAAATTCGGTTCAATCGCGGATGCTTGCAAACCTTTGACAAGACCAAGAACGTCGTTTGGTTTCTTCAGCAGCTTCCGGTCGTTCAGTTGGTTCAGTTCCTTTTCAACTTCAGCCAACGCCGTTTTCATCTGTTGGAACTTCGCATTCTCTACCTTGGCATACTTCAAATCGGCCGGAACCGGTTTGAACTCATAAAGGAGCTGACTTACTTCATCATATCTCTCTTTGACTTGAGGCTCTTCTCCAATTGAATTTTTGACAGTTTCCAGTTTCCCCTGCAGGGAAGTCAATTTTTGTTTGGTATCCCCCTGAGCCTGATTGATTTCTTTGTCCAACGACTTTATCAAATAAGGCATTGTACTTACATACCGTTCCATATCAATCCCATAGGTGGAATGGACTTCGGTTTTCGTCGGATCATTCAACCGAATATCATGCAAACTGAGCCAAAAGGAACGAAAGACAGGCCAGATGGCGATCACCATGATGATCAGCAAGGCCGGCAGGAGGAAAAGATATCCCGTCTGTTTTTCCGAAAGGCCCTTTTTAAATCCCGTCTTCATATCATTCACCCACTTCCGTTTTTATCTCACCAAAACCAGAAATAAGTTCAGTAAAATACCATGATTTCCGCTCCCCGGGATGACTGAGGCACCCTCCTGCCCCGGGGAGCGGTCTCATGGTATTTTTCAACTGCGAGAAATGGACTTTACTTGATTACTTCCTTCATTTTCTTGTCCATGTTCTCTACGGCCTGCTCTGCAGTTTGTTGTCCGGCGATCGCCTTGGAAACTTCGATCTGGATGATCTCAGAAATCTTCGGATAGTTGGGGGTAGTCGGACGCGGAACCGCGGCACTTATTCCCTTCACATACTCCTTGTCGCCAAACAGCGGAATTGCCTTCGTTACGTCAGCATCCTCATACAGCGGCAAATAGGTCGGGCCTGAACCACCGTCAATTGCTGTTATCTTTTGACCTTCGGAACCGGTCATGAACTTCAGGAATTCCCAAGCTTCCTTCGGATGCTTGGAATTTTTGTTGATCCCCGACATCCAGCCACCGAGCGCAGCGGCAGAACCCTTATCCCCCGCGGGAAGAGGAGCCACGCCCACTTTACCGACAATCTTGGATTGTTTTTGATCCTGTGCCAACGCGTACTGGTACGGCCAGTTGCGAATGAAGGGAGACTGTCCTTCTAAAAATGCGGTATGGGACTCCAATTCGGTGAAGGTGTTGATATTCTTCGGCACGAAATCGGAATTTGCCACTTCGATCATTTTCTTCAAGCCTTTAATTGTTTGCGGGTTGTTGATTGCAACCTTTCCTTGGTCATCCAAAACTTTGCCGCCGTAAGAAGCATTAAATTCAATAAAGTTACAAACGAGTCCTTCATACTGCTTGGCCTGCATCAGGTAACCGAATTGAGTGCCTCCCTGACCTTTCGTCGCCTTTGCTTGGGCAATCAGCTCATCCCATGTTTTTGGCACTTGTTTGACAAGATCTTTCCGATAGAACAAAAGGCCTGTATCGACAAACTTCGGCATGGCCCACTGCTTGCCTTCAAAGTTCCCGGCATCAACGGCCCCGGGAATGTACTTTTTCATGTCGATTTTGTCTTCCTCAATGAAACGGTCAAGCGGCAGCAGATATCCTGCTTGCGCAAATTCGGCCGGCCAAATCACATCGAGGTCAAAAACGTCGATTTCCGAAGACTTGGCGCTGAACATCGTTACATACTGGTCATGGCTTTGACCGGTGTCCGCAGGCATTTCCCGAATTTCCACATCAATGTTGGGATGTTTCTTTTCGAAAGCTTCAACCAGCTTTTGTGACGCACCGGTCACATCCTTACCACGCGCAAATACGATTTTTACTTTTTCTCCTGTTTTTGCCGCATTGTCTGTTCCCTTGGGCTGCTCTTTGGTTCCGCTGCTGCAGGCGGTCATCGACAGCACAAGGGTGGCTGCCACGCCAATAGTCGCAATTCTTTTCCAATTTCTTTTCATCATAATTCCCCCAGATATAGATTTAATTGATCGATAATCAATCTCTTTCTATCCTGCGTCTCACCTCCCTAAAAGAATGGCCAGATCTGAAAAGGTTTTCTGTAATCGTTTTCTGAAAAGGTTTTCAAGTCAGCGAAAAAAATTAGACTCTGCGTCGGACGGATTCCCGTTCGATAATCTCATGGGGAAGATAAGTCCTTAATTCGTCAACAGTTCCGTATTCAATCAGATCTATCAGCTTATTTAGTGCCCGGTACCCCATTTCATAGATCGGCTGCGCCACAGTAGTCAACTTGGGCCACGTCATGGTAGCTAAACGGGTATTGTCAAATCCCATGACGGAAATTTCATCGGGGACACGAATCCCATTTTCCTGAAGATACGAAATGGCCCCAAGCGCCATCTCATCCGCCACAGCAAATACAGCCGTCAAATCAGGGAATTTCTTGATCAATCGGCTCATTGCTTCATACCCGTCTTGAAACAGATATCCTCCATATTCCACACACTTTTCGAAATCCGCTTTTAACCCGTAACTCCTTAATCCCCTCATGAACCCCTGCGTTCGGGGAATGCTTGAAATCGGTTCTATGCTGGAACCACTAATAATCCCAATCTTTTCATGCCCCTGGCGGATTAAATATTCAACCGCATCATACCCGGCCTGTTCGTTATTAATCATGACGGATGGAATTTCGTATTCCAAACTGTGTGTTGCCGCCAATACGAGAGGAATATCATATCTCTTGAAGACTTCATAATAATCCGGATAAACCGGCTCGCTGACAAAAACAATTCCGTCAACCTGCTTCTCATTCAGGACTTGCAGATAAGAGATCATGCGTTCCTTGTCAATGTCGGTATTGCATATGATCAGGTTGAATAAATTTTCCCGGGCGGCATCTTCCATTCCCCGGATCAATTCAGCCATAAACACATTTGATATATCGGGAATGAGGACGCCGAGCGTTTGAGTCCGTTTGTGAATCAACCCTCTCGCCAAGGCATTCGGTTGATATTTCAACTTCTCGATTGCAGTAAGAACAGATTCTCTTTTATCGGGAGCAACAAGCTCCGGGTTATTCATCACCCTTGAAACTGTGGTAATTGAAACTTTTGCCAACCTTGCAACATCTCGAATCGTTGGTTTCACTGGTCAAAACCTCTCTATCATGATGAAAACCTTTTCAAATATGCTCACTTCGGGATGTTCCATTTATCTTTCAAAAGTTTTGAAACCCTTTTCATAGATAAGTATACTAAATTCATTTTTTTCGGGCAACATAATTTTCTGAACTTTGTTGCCGCGGAACGTTTAAACATACATGAACACTAGCGTTTGCAACGCTCATATAGTGACGGAAAGGAAATAACGACTTATCACGGCGTTATTTTAGAATTCTTAATGAAATTTATTCAAATAGCGACTTGAGAGGGTCTTATTTTCTAGAAAAACATCGGATACGAGTGGTTTTCCGCCAGATAAGACCCTGAAAGTCGTTTATTTCTTTATTTACGAATCAAACGGGGAAAATAACGTCCCGAAAGTCCGTTAGTCCACCTTTGAAAAATCAGAGGTCCTTGAAAACACCTATTATTAATTTCGGAAAAAGCCACCTTCTGAATGAATCACCTGTCCTGTAATCCATTGAGCCTCGTCGCTTGCAAGAAATGCCACTAAGCGAGCTGCATCCTCCGGAAGTCCAATACGTCCCAGCAGAAACTTTGGCAATAAATGCTGTTTTATTTCTTCCGTCATCCCTCCTGAATCTGTGGGACCGGGGTTCACTGCGTTCACTGTGATACCTAACGGTGCGAGTTCTGCCGACAACGAATTGGTAAACGCCGAGATCGCACCCTTAGTTGCAACATAAGCCAATTCACCGGGCATCGGTCCCTGTGCTTGACCTGAAATCATGTTGATAATGCGACCTGTCGATTGATTTGATTGTTGAAATCGCCGAGCAAACTCAACACTAAGAAGACAAGTTGCCCGCACATTCACCGCGCAATGAGCGTCGAGTGTTTGAGCGTCCAACGCCAAATATCCATCCCTCGCAGAATGTGCAGCATTATTGACCAAAATTGATGGGAAACCCAACGTATCACAAACGGTATCAAGCAGTTTAAACGGGCTGTTCGGATCGGATAAATCAATTTCTAAACTCTCACACCGAACTCCCATTGCCTGTATCTCGTTTCGCAAAACGCCAGCCCACTCAACCTCAGCACCCCAATGCATGAAGAAAATATCTGCACCCTCGCTTGATAATTTACGACATATAGCCGTGCCAATACCTTTACCATGACTTGCGCCGGTAACTACCGCAATCCGTCCACTCAGTCTATTTATGTCAGACACCTCCAACTACCCTTCCAAACACTCTTTGAACAACGGTTCAAAATAGACCCTTCCCAAAATATAATAGATTCTCCCATTAGGTTCCACCACAAAATCCGAACAGCCTTACTTTAAAATAAGTGGTTCATTGTAAAATGAAATGCAACACATAAATATCACAAAAGCCACGGTAATTCCGTTATGATTAAGT
>NZ_JBHSHC010000114.1:0-1340 GCF_042652925.1 Effusibacillus consociatus | reverse complement strand
AATTCAGTTCGACATGAGGTTATTTTCATCCTTCTGCTGGTGCTGAGAAGCAGCATGGGGATCTTATTTTTGAAAACCGATCCTTGGTCATCTATTGAAGATCACCGCAACACAGTTGGGGAGGGGCAGGGATGAAACGAATCTTGATTATTGAAGACGAGAAAAAGATCGCAGAGGTTATTCAATCGTATTTAGTTCGGGAAGGCTACGAAGTCGACATAACGGGTAACGGGGAAGAAGGAATTCGGCTTCATGAAGAAAAGCCTTACGATCTGATATTATTGGATCTTATGCTTCCGGGAATCTCTGGCGAAGAAACTTGCAAACGCTTACGTGCCTCTTCGCGGGTCAATATTATCATGCTCACCGCCAAATCCTCCGAACAAGACAAAATTGAAGGGCTTTACCTTGGAGCCGATGATTATGTTACGAAACCGTTCTCACCAAGAGAATTGGTTGCAAGAATAGCGGCCGTTTTAAGAAGATCTTCTGAAGGGAAATTGCTTGCGGAACAAATTCACCTTCAGGATGGTGTTATACTCGACAATCGTACCAAAGAAGTAAGAAGAAATGGAGAAAAATTAGGCCTAACACCAACGGAATTTAAGATTTTGCATACATTGGCTCAATATCCGAAACGTTCATTCTCACGTGCTGAACTGATTGAAAAAGTTTTTGGATACGATTTTGGTGGAGACGAACGTGTCATTGACACTCATGTTAAAAACTTGAGACGCAAAATCGAAATAGATCCCAAAAATCCAAAGATCGTAGTGGCCGTATATGGCATCGGCTACCGGCTGGGGATACGGTTATTTAAGGGCGAAATCCAAAGCCATTATCTTTTTGTTAATAAATACCGATTGTTTATATATCAACAACATGTCAAAATGATAAAAGTCAACCAACCGTTTGTTTCACATTATCCATGAACGAGAGGGAGTAATATGGTAAGAGTACAACAAATTAAACAAAAATCAAGCATGAATTACAGAGGAGAAAGATCTAAAAAAGCTAAACTGATTTATGAGGAAGTATCAGAAATCAGAAGGTTATATGCCAGCGGTAATTTTACTCAAGATTATTTAGCCAGTCAATATGGAGTCAGTTCATCCACTATCCATAACATTGTTTCAAATAAGACATGGAACATCTAAAGAGGATTGAGTACCAATCAGAATAATTCGGTCAGGGGAAAAGAAGTTCCCCTGGCCTTTTTTCTACAACGAATCTTCACATTTCTCTGGTACGCTATTGAAAGCAATTCAATTTAGGCTCTTAAATTCAAAGATCTTCGAAAAGTGGAAAGAAACTCGTAAAAACCTTGAAAAGACAGCGTT
>NZ_JBHSHC010000113.1:0-1677 GCF_042652925.1 Effusibacillus consociatus | reverse complement strand
CGGGATTGTTGTACTCTACATCAAGTTGTTCAACAACGAACTGCAGGTAGGCTTCATGAGAACGAGCAACGGGAATCATGAACATCACCCAAACCGTCTAGTAGTAGGCAATTAGATGCCTCCATCGCGATTGTTGGGGTGATTTGAAAAAGTCAAGAGGAAAATTTGTTCGCACTCCTGTTTTGGGGGTGAAACAATAAATGGCCCTAGTCAAGAGACTAGAGCCTGTAAGGAAATTTTAATTCCGAGAGTCTTAATGTTAAATGAGGAGGTTGTAAATGATGTTTTGGAAATTTCGTCTTTGGTTCACGTTATTTGCTCTCGTCATATGTCTGCTTAACTTTTCAGGTCATGATGATAAAAATATTTTACTAGATTTACTGAGTACGCCAAATTTTCCTTTGCTCCTTCTGCAAGAATATTGGCAGTCTTTCAAGTATTATGGTTATAATCAAAATCTCAATTATGTTATATATAGTATGAATATCATATTTTGGTTTTTTCTGGGGTTATTGGTTGACACGATTATAAAGAGAGTAAAAGGCAGATAGATCGAATGCTATAAAGGGATGTTGAAGTTTCTCAACATCCCTGAAATTTGTCACTCATTTAATACTCATTTTACCAATATTGTCTTAGAGTAGTCCATTTTGTTCCGCTAGCACCCCGCTGTACATAAGGACTCATTTCAACCCACGGCTGATCTTTGCCTAAGTCATTGTGTTCAGTAACATATGGGACATAAGATATATCGTGATGTGTAGGCGTTCCATCTTTTGTTCCCGTGTTGGACAAATTTTTGTAATTCAGGGCTTCCTGTTCTTCTCATTGCAGTAAGGGCTGCACCTTTAACGGAAGCTGGAGTGGCAGGATCTTTAAATATCGCTTTCAAAGTTTCTTCTTGCGCTTGTTTTTTAGTTGCGTTTCCACTCAATTCCCTGACTTTCAAAAGGGAATACCATCTAATCGATGCATCTTCTGTTTTGTCACTTGCCATAGTTAAAATCGTATCTATCACTTGCTCTGTCTGGTTTTCTGCTTTTCTATTATTTAAGAAATTGATCAAAAACATACGGAATTCCTTGGGATTTGTCTTATCCTTGATCATGGTGTCTATTTGTTGGGCTGGTACTCCATTAGACCACCTCTTTTTAAGATGTGGAACTAGGATTAGTCCTTCTTGGCTTAATACATTTTCACCTTGGTTGGCAAGTTCGGCAGCTGTTTCCAGAAGATCTTTGGTACTGAGAGAAGAAAGGTATTGATTCATAGCATTTGAATCTTGAAAGGATTTAAGTTTATTAAGGTGTACATTGTTTCCAACAACGGCTTTGTCTGGGATGATTATTTCATCTGCAGCCTGTACTGAAGGATAATAATAAACAAAGGCACCTGAAGTAATTGATAATCCAAGAGTGAATGCCGCAACCATCTTAAATTTTTTTGGAAATTCCATCAATTAATCCTCCCTGATAAAAATTATAGGTCTACCATTTCCCTTTTGATCACAAGCGCGAGCTGTTTGCAACGGTGGTAAGAACAATTTGCTTGGATCTGTTTCTACTTCAGAGAATACAATCAATCTAACCCACCTCTGTTTAGCAATTGAATGAATATTTCGGCGCGGCAGAGCCGCTAGGTTAATGAATGAGAGCCACCATGTTAATGAAATAGAGC